>JAAZMG010000017.1 GCA_012798935.1 Tissierellia bacterium
AATCACAATCCATAATTTCAAGTATTTGTCCCAAGTTTTCAACATCCAACTTGTTTAGCTCCTTCATTCTTTTTCACTCCTTTAAATTTAATAATTTGACTTTCAATTACATATTATGAATTAAGAACGTTTTTGTGCTATCTTTTATTATTATGGGAGGTCATTTAATGAATAAATTTTCAAAATCTAACCATTTAGTTATTAATTCTAAAGAAGAATCCATTTTACTTCAATTAGGTACATATGGTGATATTAAATATACTTTCTTCGACCAATCTTATAAACCAGTAGAAACATTAGAATTACATAAGAACAATGTATTAAAATATTCAACAGCCATTGATAAAATGGATAAAATTCACCTAGTAGCATTAATGAAATCTGGTGAACTTAATTATTCTATTTGTGAAGAAAAAATTTGGTCTAATGCTATTATTGCTAAATTTGATTTTCGCTCTAAAATATATAATAATATTAATATTCTTGTAGATGATGAAAACGTTAATATAATATATGGTTATGCCAATTTAATAAACTCTAATCTTTGGACTATTCAGCATGTAATAAATAACAATCAAAATTGGAATAAATACAATGTAACAAAGTTTGCATCCCACAGAATGTCTACTAACTTTTTTGTTGATATTGATTCCTTTGGTACTATACATTTGTTATATCGAGCCATAGAAAGCAATGCTTCTCAAATTTATCATGTTTTTTATAATTCCTATGCAAATAAATGGAATCCAATCCCTAAAAAGTTAACTTCCTCAAATGCTAATAAAATATTTCCATATATATTTGTTGATACTAAGGATAATCTTCATGGATTATGGTTAGAGGAAATAGATAAAAGTTATATATTAAAGTATAGTAGATTGACTTCAACAGGAAATGAAAAATATATATGGAATCAAATAAAAATTCCATATATATCGGATTGTAATAACACACCAATAATGTTTGAAGAAAAAGGAATATTGAAAATCATATACCCCAAAATCAATAGTATTGGTTATATATACTCATTAAATAGTGGTAGCACTTGGTTTGAAGGTGATATTTTTGACACTGAATCTTCCCAGATTAATCTTGTCAAAGTTTCCAATTCAACTTTAAAATCCAAAACTACCAAAATCAATGATATATATTGTTCTATGAATGAACAATTGAATTTCTATTTTTTAGACAGTTTTCATTCTTTAAATGTAAAACTTTCTGATCATCCTTCTTGTAAGATAACGGGAAAATCCAATCAATCGATTGATGAAATAATAAGAATAGAAGATGTGGATGTTGAAATAAATCAATTGCTAAAATCTCAATTAGAAATAAAAGATGTGTTAAATAAAATCTTGGATTCCCAGAACAAAATAGAAAGTAGAATAGAAAAAATTTTAAGTGTGCTAGAGACAAAAAAAGATTCTATTTTTTATAAATTATTTAACTCTTCTAAGTAACTATTTTGTTTATACTTCTTTTTCCACCCTTTCTCTCAATAAAATAAATAGCTTCTATTTCAGAACCAATCTTCTTAACTTCTTTTTTTAAAATATTTAAATATCTAATATTACTAAACTTAATAGAATAACTGCATCCAGCTTTTATTTCACAAGGAGTGGAAACAAGCTGGAAGTTTTTATATCCTAATTTTTCTAAGACAGCAAATGTATAAACCGCCATATTCTTTGTACTAAATACGCAAATATAATACCTATAGTTTAATCCCATAGCCATCACTCCCCTTATAATATAAATATATTTTAATCCAATAAAAAGGTTACATCCTTTAAGGGGAACCATAAGGTAAATAGGATTGAGAAAAAAAGAAAAGGGTAGATAAAGCAAGTCTTACTCTACTAATTTGAAAAACTTTTAAAAAATAAACCCCTATATACTAAATATCCACATATTTTGTATAGTCCTCAACATCTTTCTTAAATATTGTACAGTATTTTTTTAGAAGATCTTCATCACTGATCTTCCAAGTATGTTTATTTGGATATCCATGTCTTATATATACATGATGATACTTGTTAGTTGAATATATCTTTAATCCATTTCTAATACAATCTTTTGAAAATTGTGTATCTATTCCTCTAGGTATATCAGCAAACTTTATTTTATCAAAAACACTTTTTTTAATTAAAAGTGTAGGACCATCCATATGCTTTACATATCTATTTTCCTTCTCTGGAAGTTGAATTGCTAATATTTTAGATCTTGCGAAATAAACAAAGGAAGAAGCTTTCCCTACTACGTCTGCGTCAGTAAACTCAAATGCCCTAATTAGATCCGATAGATATTTTGGTCCGTAATAATCATCATCGTCAAACTTAGCAATAAAACCATATTTAGATTTAGATACACCAAAATTCAAACACTCTCCTAATGTAATTTTTTCATCTAGTTTAAACACCTTTACATTTTCATGTTTTTTTGCTTTTTCTAACCATTTATCTAAATTCATCTTATCGTTATTTAGAACTATTATCATTTCCTTGTTTTGAAAGTCT
>JAAZMG010000184.1 GCA_012798935.1 Tissierellia bacterium
CCTTCACTTCTAAGATTGAGCCATATTCCTTTGCATCATGAAAAATTTCCAGTAGATATTCAAAATTTCCTCTTAGGGACGATTCCAAATCCCCCCCACAAAAATATTCTACTATCCTTTCACTACCCACTAACCACTGACCACTACCCACTAAATCATTACTTTCCTGAATAGAGCATAGGTTCATCTTTGGTTTGTTTCTAAATATCCTTCTGTTTTTGCTTCTTGCCTTCATTAAAAGGGCAAAGGAGGCTAATTGCTCTGCACGATCATCTATATCAAGGCCATAAAGATTTTTTTCCAATATAAGGCTGGGGATTTCTCTTTCTGAATAACCTGCAGATAAATATATTTCATATAGAACATCAAAGGCATAAACTAAAATATGGCCACTGCCCACGGCAGGATCCAATACCTTGATATCCTCAGGTGTCATATTCTTATACCCTGCCCTTATCTTTTTTAATTCTTCCTCCACCTCAGGTTCTTGTTCTGCCTCATCCAAGTAATACTTCCATTTGTCCTTTAACTTGCTAACCACTAACCCCTGACCACTAGCCACTAATTTTTCCAGCCATAGCCGGCCTAGTGAATTTTCTACCATATACTTTACTATCCATTTAGGTGTAAAAAGTTGGGTAGCAGCGGGAATATTTTCCTTGGTAATCTTCTTGTTTTTCCTAAGACCGGCAAATACTTCATCTTTCTTTTCGGAAATATAATACTGGTATAGCCAGCCGATAATTTCTATACCGTGTTCACCTTTTTCCTCTTCCTGTTTCTTTTCTTCCTCATCCAGTTCTATTTTCCAATCATATTCCTCTATTTCTTCTACTAAATCTCTAATTACAGAGCCTTCAGCAAGAAGTCTGTCAGGAAGGAGCAACTCCGTATAATCGGCGATTTCCTCAAATACAGAAGGCATAATTTTACCCAATTGATTGCATTGTTTAACTAACAGATATCTATATAAATCCTCTGTATCGTTACTGTCTTGCAGTCTATAAACTATTTCAGGATCAAGGTCTAAGTCTATGTTTAGGGCTTCTTGGATAATATCAGGCTCAGTCTTTACTTCTTCTATTGAGGATAATACTCTTACTCCTGTAGGAAGATAGTTGTTAACTTCCATGAAACGTAGGGCAATAAACCGGTTAAACCATGTATAGGCAACCTCTTCTATAACTTGTTCAAAGCCCTTATGCTCAATATTTTTAATTAACTTGTCACGCTGCTTTAATTCATATTTCTTAAAGATTCTGCCGTTTTCTCTGCCCTTTACTCTAAAACCCCCCTCAAAGGTTTCAATCTCTAAGATTTTATCTTTTGTTATCCCTATTTCATAGGCCTTATGGGTTATATCTTCTATTAGCTTACGCCTTGCTTTTACCGCAAAGTTTTTAATAGCTGTTTTATCCACTATATCCCCTCCCCATTACTACCCACTACCCACTACCCACTACCCACTAACCACTACCCACTAACCACTACTAAATCAGTCTTAATACTGTATCATCCTCAAGCCTTTCCTTTAACTGCACCCTTAGATAATCAAGCAGTTCCTCTATATCTTCTTCGCTTTCAATGGTTTTTGCCCCATGGAATATATTTGCTATGCTTATATTGACAGTTTTTTTGGTGATGTATGAACCATGATCTTCTC
>JAAZMG010000185.1 GCA_012798935.1 Tissierellia bacterium
CCCAATCCCGTAATTCCCCATTTCATCTATAAAAGTTGATTCCTCTTGTTCATCTAACATAATACTCTTTAATGCATTATCTACATCTTCCTCCGTTATTCCAGTTATATTTGCTTTATCTACTTTCAATTTATAGGATAATTCATGGGTTAGGTATTTAGGTGAGGAAAATAGATATTTATCCCCCATACCCTTATCCATTTTAAGCACTTTAGCCTTATGTTTGGATGGTATAATTAAGGCATCCAGTATTCCCATATCTATCAAAGCTTCTTCCAATCTTCCTCTTTCCTCTTCACTTAAATTTTCTTGAAAATCCACTGCCATGTGGAAGGGTATAAAGGGTATATTTTGTTCTTTTAGTTTTCTTCTATTAGCTATTACTTTTTCTTCTCTTTCAGGTTCTGGATCCTTTTTATTTACCCATTCCTCTATTTCACCCTTCTTTTCTTTAAGCTTGGTTGTATATTGATCCCTTTCTGCAAATAATTTATGCTTATGCTTATTAAGATTTCCTTCATAAAAATTGTATACTTTTCTAATCTCTCCAATGATATCATCAAAGCTACTCTCTTCTCCATATGCATTTGTCTTCCGAGTTACTTCTATTAAAGTATCCTTGGAGGGTTTTAGTTCTCTGTTGGATTTCGCCCAAGTATAGACATTTTCAATAAACTCTTCTTTGATTTCTGAAAAAAGCATATTCGATGACTCTAATCTATTCTCACTATTAATTTTTTCATTTTTACAGTCCTCTAACTCTTTAAGGACATTATCATATTCTATATTAATAGCTCTTTCTTCTTCCAGAGCCTTTCTAGCCTTTATAATCTTACCATTATAGATATCTATTTGGTTTTTTACATATGAAAAATCATATTCTTTTTTAATATCCCTTAAAAGTTCATCTTTCATAAAATCTTGCTCATGAAAACTAAATTCATGGGCTATACTATCCATTTCGTCTAGTTTTTCTGTAATGTTTTTCATTTGGCTATACTCATTATTTTCAAGATCCTTTATTTTAAAATAGATTTCCCTTTCCTTATCCCTTTTTCTATTTAAGAAATCCTTCTTATCCTTCATCTCTTTTTCCAGTTCTTCTAGACTACGCTCTACCCTGGAGATATTTTCTCTTATATTATAACTATCATGTTTTTCTAATTGTTTTTTCTTTTCTTCTAAAGTTTTTCTTTTTATTTCTAATTCTTCTAATTCCTCATCTTTTTCCTTATATTCCCTTTTATAATCATCTATATTTTTTCTCAATTTCTTTTCTTCCTTCAGTAATTTCTTCAGGCTGCTTTGAGAATTTATATAATCCTTTGTCTTTTCAAATAGTATATACCGATTATATTGATCATAGGCATTGTTCAATCTGTCTGCTGCTTTTTTGCTTATCTTAAAATCTTCCAATCTATTTTTAATATTGTCCATATTCTCTATGGCTTCCGACATTGGTCTTAAATCATCATCGGATAGGGGTTGAAGTGAGTTATTCATTATTTCATATATGACCGTTGGTCTAAAATCTTTGGATAGTTTTGGGGTTCTAAGCTGTATTAAAAGTTTGATTAATTCGTCATAGTCTTCAATATCCTCAAATCCAAAAAGGTATTTATTTACCATGACCATATATTCTTTTTGGCCTTCTTTAACTTCCCCACCTTCTCCTATTCTATTTTTCAACTCAATTTTACTTAGAGGAACCTTCTCCCCTATATTCTTATAAAGGAATATATCCTTTCCTATCCGTCTACCATC
>JAAZMG010000186.1 GCA_012798935.1 Tissierellia bacterium
ACCTGGTATACCATGGTTAATTGCGGGATCAATATGATAAGGTCTGCCTGCTAGGACTATACCTTTAATCCCTTTCTCTTCCATGATTTTTAAGGTTTCTTCTCCTTTTGCCTGTATATCCTCTTTATAATTTGTCATCTCTATCCAAGCTTTATCAACAGCTTTTCTAATTTCTCTATAGGGTATAGAAAAATGTTTTAACTCATCATTAAGTCTCTTCTTAAGACCACTTTTATCATCAAAACTAATAAAAGGGTTTAAGAACAATATATCTTCTCCTTTCAATTCCTCTACATTATGCTTTATTACCTCTGAATAGCCTGCTACAACAGGGCAATTCAAATGATTATCTGCTTCTTCATCCTCTTTATTCTCATAAAATACTGCAGGATAAAAGATAAATTTAATATCCTTTTCTATTAGATCCATAATATGCCCATGGGAAATCTTTGCTGGATAACATGCTGTTTCGCTAGGTATAGAGCTAATCCCTTTTTCATAGACCTCCCTGTTAGAATGAGTAGATAAAACTACTCTAAAACCTAATTCGGTAAAAAATGTATGCCAGAAGGGATAATTTTCATAGATATTTAAAACCCTTGGTATTCCTACAGTTCCCCTCTTAGCTTCTTCTACTGATAGAGGTACATAATCAAAAGTTCTCTTATATTTATAATCATATAAATTAGGAATATTCTTTGACTTCTTTTCTATTCCTGCACCTTTTTCACATCTATTTCCTGTTATATACCTTTTACCATCGGAAAATATATTTATGGTTAATAAACAGTTATTGCCACAACCACCACATTGGCTTCTTTTACTCTTATAGGTAAAATCCTTTAATTGTTCCTTTGGAAGAATAGTAGATTTTGCTCCTTCTTCATACCTTTCTTTAGCTATTAATGCTACCCCTAAAGCACCCATTAATCCTGGAATATCTGGTCTTATTACTCTCCTTCCAGAGACCAATTCAAAACTTCTAAGGATAGCATCACCATAGAAAGTTCCCCCTTGAACTACTATTTTTTCCCCTAGTTCCTCAGGATCTCTTATTTTAATTACCTTTTGTAATGCATTTCTAATTACAGAATAGGAAAGACCTGCTGCAATATCTCCTATAGTAGCCCCTTCTTTTTGTGCCTGTTTCACTTTAGAATTCATAAACACAGTACAACGAGAACCTAAGTCTACTGGATTTTCAGCCAATAGTCCTTCGTTTAAAAAATCCTCTACAGTCATATTTAATGACTGAGCAAAGGTTTCTAAGAAAGACCCACAACCTGAAGAACAGGCTTCGTTTAAAAGGATACTATCAATTACTCCATCTTTAATTTTCATACATTTCATGTCCTGGCCACCAATATCCAGAATAAAATCTACCTCTGGTTGGAAAAATTGAGCTGCTTTATAGTGAGCCATTGTTTCTACCTCTCCTATATCAATATTTAATGCAGCCTTTATAAAATCTTCTCCATATCCGGTAACTGCAGAATAGGTAATTCTTTCTCCCTCTGGTAACTCACTGTATAGTTCGTTAACTATATCAATTACCAAATCTAAAGGTTTACCCTTGTTGTTTCCATAAAAGGAATAAAGAATATTGTTTTTTTCATCTATTAGAATCGCCTTTGTAGTAGTAGAGCCCGCATCAATTCCTAAAAAACATCTACCACTGTGACTACCTATATCTTTATATAACATTTTATGGGTTACATGTTCTTCCCTGAATTGTTCCAATTCATCTTTACTAATAAATAATGGTCTTATATTTTTAATCTCTGATTCTATAGGTTTATCCATATCCGTCAACCTGTTTTTTAATTCTTCAAAACTTATAATCTTTTCCTCTGTTGAAGCAACTGCTGCACCTATAGCTACAAATAACTGAGACTTTTTTGGAAATATAACCTCGTCATCTTTTAATTTCAGTGTTTCTATAAATCTGTCCCTTAATCCAGATAAAAAGTAAAGTGGTCCACCGAGAAATGCTACTTTCCCTTTAATAGGCCTACCACAAGCAAGGGTTGATATAGTTTGATTTACTACAGATTGAAATACAGAAGCTGCTATATCCTCCTTTGAAGCTCCTTGGTTGATTAGAGACTGAATATCGGTTTTAGCAAAAACTCCACACCTCGAAGCTATAGAATATATAGCTTTATGCCTTATTGCTAATTTATTTAAACCAGCAGCATCCGTTTCTATTAAAGAAGCCATTTGATCTATAAATGCACCAGTTCCTCCAGCACATATGCTGTTCATTCTTTGTTCCACATTTCCATCTAAATAGGTAATCTTTGCATCTTCTCCTCCTAATTCAATAGCTACATCTGTCTGTGGGATAAATCTCCTAATACCTGTAGTCGATGCTACTACCTCTTGTATAAAGGGAATATTAAGCCATTTTTGAACAGAAAGTCCCCCTGAACCAGTAACCATAATAGTTACTCTTTCATTTTTAAACCTTTTATAAGCCTCTAATATTATTTGTTTTACACTATTTTTAACATCAGAATAGTGTCTTTGATAGGTACTATATATAAGGTTATAAGAAGAATTTAAAGCTACTAGCTTAACAGTAGTGGAGCCAACGTCTAAACCTAAATGTATTTTTGTCATATTACTGCAGCTAAGCTGCTCTACCCCCTTGTATTATTCTACATGGCAAAATGTAAATTTATGCTTTATAACTCATTAGATTAAATGAATTATAGCATAATTAATTTTTAATTACAAACATTTGAAACCACATATTTCCCTTGAAAATTAGCCAAATTCTATGGATTTTGCCCTTCCCCATTGAAAGTTATATTATCTTGATTTTTAACCAGATTTTACTAAATAAAGCAACAAGAAATCTTCCTAGAATCAGGAAGATTTCTTGTTTATTAAATAACTTCCTTTATTTTTGGATAAATAATCAAAGGTTCCTATTTGATTAACTTGGATAAAACTTTAAACTCAGGAGTACCAGCTTTTTTCATCAAATCAAAAATTACTGTTTCAGTATTTATAACTGCTCCTTTCATATCTCTAATTAAATCCAATCCATTTTTATAGTTTTCCTTAGTCCTAGAACATACTCCATCAGATACTACAAAAACATCATAGCCTAAGCCTATTAAATCCCGTGCCGTTTGGAAAACACATACATGGGTTTCCATACCAGTTATGATTATTTTTTTCTTTCCTTCTGCTTCTAAAGCCGTAATCACTTCATCGGTACAAGCTGTAAACATAGTCTTTTCAAACTTTAGTGCTTTCCCTAAACGGTCATTGATTTCAGGAACTGTTGGCCCTAATCCTTTTGGATATTGTTCTGTAACTATTATTGGCATATTCATCTCATGGGCTGCTGAAATCAAAATATCTGTATTTTTGATCACTTCTTTACCATACTTCATAGCCGGTGCTAACCTTTCCTGAATATCAATTATTAATAAAAGTGATTCTTCTTTAAATAAGGTAAATTTATTCATAAATTGCACCTCCTACATTATTGTTACTTATATCATACCTTATTTTTAAGATTTAAAAAAGCGTAGGTTAAAATCTACGCTTTTAATTCTTGCCCTAACAAGGCTCCCCCAATAGAACCTGCATATCGAGCCAAAGGTTCAGTTTCTACTTTTTCTTCTAGTTTTTGTGATAAAAGTTCAATAAATGGCTCTACTTCACATAAACCTCCTGTTAAGTATAATCCCTTTTCTCTACCATGTTTATTTAACATAGAATTAATCCTATATATAATGGAGTTTATAACTCCTCTTGCTATATCTTCCCTTTTAGTACCGCTACCTATCAAACTAATTACTTCTGATTCTGCAAAAACAGTACACATACTACTTATCTTAATATCCTTACCTTTTAATGCCATCTCAGCTAATTCATCAATAGACACACCTAAAGTATTTGCCATTAATTCTAAGAACCTACCTGTGCCTGCTGCACATTTATCATTCATAGTAAAGTTTATAACTTTTCCACCTTTAATAGTTATAATCTTTGTGTCTTGTCCACCTATATCTATTACAACACAATTCTTATTTGATAAGTAATGGGCTCCCTTTCCATGACAGGTTATTTCAGTTATAGTTTTATCTGCATAGGGCACAGCTACTCTACCATAACCAGTGGCTACAACTTTAGCCTTTTCTACATCAATCCCCTTTTCCATAAGTTTATGTCGTATATTATTAGAAGTCTCAACGCTACTCCAACCTGTAGCCATAGTAAAATTTAACCTGTTGGCCTCCTTTTCAAATACGGAAACTTTTGACGCAGTAGAACCAATATCAATTCCTATGTAATACATACATATCACACCTTTAATTTATTTTATGCTTCCTTTTATCCTTACTTTGTTTCCCTTAAAAATTATATCATTGTAGTCTTAGTTTATTAACCATTATAAAAAAAATTAATATGTATCCTTGCTTTGATAAATTTTTATTATACCAATGGGAAAAGCTGCCACTCTTACATTGGCAGCTTTAGGATTAGAGGTGTTTAGAAGCAAAATACAACACATCTTCTTGGTATACATATTATTTGACCTATTTGTAAATTGTTTGGATCTATCCCTGGGTTGGCGTTTATTATTGCCTGCACCGATACATTAAATCTTTGGCTAATTGAAAACAGAGTATCCCCTGCTCTTATGGTATAGAAAAATCCATTTGGACAAGGAGGCATTGGTGGTGCCATTTGTGGTATACATATTACCTGCCCTATTTGTAGGTTATTTGGATCTATTCCTGGGTTGGCATTTATTATTGCCTGCACCGATACATTAAACCTTTGACTAAGGGCAAATAAAGTATCCCCTGCTCTAATTGTATAGAGGAATCCATTTGGACATGGGGGTACTGGAGGCGCCATTTGTGGTATACATATTACCTGCCCTATTTGTAAGTTGTTTGGGTCTATTCCTGGGTTTATTGCTGTGATAGCTTCTACAGTCGTGTTGAATCTACGAGCTAATGCAAATAATGTATCACCAGATCTAATAGTATAAGCAAAGCTTCCCGCTGGACACCTTTGTTCTATTTCATAATTATCTTTCATACTAACCACCTTTCTTTCATATAGTTATCTGCAATATATATTATGCTAAAAGGGTGTTAGTTGTTAAAAAAATTATAGAAAGAAAAAGGAGCATTTTATTGCTCCTTTTAACCATCTAACTAAAATGTTGGTATACATATTATTTGACCTATCTGGAGTCTATTTGGATCTATTCCTGGATTTGCTCTCATTATGGCTTCAACGCTTACGCCAAATTGCTGGCTAATACCAAAGAAGGTATCTCCTGGTCTTATAGCATAATAAAATCCATTTGGGCATGGGGGCGTTGGGGTAACAGGCCTTGGTATGCATATGGTTTGCCCTATTTGAAGTCTATTTGGATCTATTCCTGGGTTAGCATTTATTATTGCCTGTACTGATATATTAAACTGTTGGCTAAGGGCAAATAAAGTATCTCCTGCTCTTATTGTATAGAAGAATCCATTTGGGCATGGGGGCATTGGTGGTACAGCTCCTGGTATACATATCCTTTGGCCTATTTGAAGTCTATTTGGATCAACACCTGGATTTGCTCTCATTATAGCTTCAACACTTACGCCAAATTGTTGACTAAGTCCAAAAAAGGTATCTCCCGGTCTTACTACATGGAAAAATCCATTTGGACAGCTTGGTTGTGGAGGAGTAACAGCTCCTGGTATACATATTATTCGACCTACCTGTAAATTATTTGGGTCTATTCCTGGGTTTATTGCTGTGATAGCTTCTACAGTTGTATTAAACCTACGGGCCAATGCGAATAATGTATCACCAGATCTTATAGTATAAGCAAAGCTTCCTGCAGGACACCTTTGCGTTGTTTCATAGTTTTTGTTCATACTAACCACCTTTCTTTCATATTTTTTTATGCACTATATACTATGCTAGAAAAGCGTTAGTTGTTAAAACATAATATATCTTTAAAATAGTTTTCCTAAAAAACTAATGGGCCGTTTTTACACTTCTTTAATTGTTTTTGCCGAATGTTTTTCTTTAGTCCTTTTAACCGTTCCTATTTGTATTGCATTTGCGGGACACTTTTCTTTAGCTTTTTGAACCTTGTTTTCTACCCCATTTCCTATATTATTATTTATAACTATAGCCTTCTTGTTTTCTACCCTAAAGTATTCTGATGCTAATTTTTCGCATATTCCACATCCTATACAATATTCTTCTTTTATTAAAATTGTATCTTCCTCTATTTCTTCCCCTTCCATAGGTATGTCCTCTCTCTTTACTACTTTTGATATTATATATCCCATAATTAGAATAGATATAGTAGTAAGTATCCATCTAGTGGCCATGAATTTTGGGCTTAAGAATTTAGCCTCATTAGCTAACATAGGTACCTTTATAACTGCCCAAGCACTTAATATAACTACAATATTGGATATGCTAGCTCCTTTTTTAAGCAAAGTTTTACATACAGGGAAAGCTGCATATATGGGGCCTGCCGATACACTTCCAAATAATATAGATATGAGAGGGCCTTTTAATCCAGATTCATCCCCTAGGTTTTCCATTATCACCTTCTTAGGTACCCAAGCTTCTATTAGTGAAGTAAGTAAAAATACAACAGGCATTATCATAAGCATCTCTTTAATATAATAGCCACTATTTTTTACAGATAAAACTGCTTTTTCCGTACTGGTTATAAACAATACTAAGTAAATTAGAACCACAAATACTAAAAATTTATTTTTTTTGAATTTCTCCATCATAATATTACCCCCATTACCAATGCAATCAATATTGCAAATACAAAGCTTAAACCATTTCTTGCAATGGCAAATTCCTTACCAAACTCCTGCCGTTCTAAATTAAAAGTAACAAATCCTACCATTGTCAATGTAGTCAAAAATGCTACTGCCGGTACAATACTAGCACCCATATCTACAATAGAACCCACTAAAGGGAATGCTACAAATGCTGGAATTAACGTAATGCTACCTACTAATGCTGATATAATAGTAGCTAAAAATACATTAGAACCTCCTAAATACTCTTTAATAACATGGGGAGGAATAAAGGTAAGGATAAGTCCTATTAAAAACAATATCCCTATTATTTGACCCAACATATTTCCCATCATTTTCTTAGACATCTTCATTGCGTTTAAAGTTCTTTCTTTATCCTTAAACATTGATACAATAAACCATGAACCTGTAATAAGCCATAAACCTTTGGTGAAAATATCCATAACCCATCTCCTTTCAAAATCATTCTTTTCTAGTATAATCTAAAATGATATAATAAAAAGTAACTATAGTTACTTTTTGGAGGTATTTATGAATATTAACAGATATAAAAACTTAATTAGCCATACCTATTTGTTTAATTCTTTCTCTCCTAATGAAATTTCCTCTTTATTCAAAGCTGAATATTATAAAATTGAAAATTACCCAAAAAACTCGGTTATATATCTACAAAATCAAATATGTAATACAATTGACATTCTATTAGATGGGAAAATTTCTATACAGAAAATAGATGAAAATGGTGATATACTAACAATTGCTACTTTTGATTCTGGAGATATTATAGGAGGTAGTTTGGCTTTTTCAAATAATAATGAGTATCCTATGACTGTAATAGCTACATCAAAATCTACTCTCCTACATATTAAAAAGGATTTGATACTAGATTTATGCCAAAATAATAGAAACTTTCTAACTAAGTTTCTAGAAACTCTATCAGGAAAAGCCTTAATCCTTACGGATAAAATAAGATTCATATCCATGAAAAGTATTAGAGATAAGATAATTGAATTTTTAACCTATGAGTATCACATCCAAGGTAGTACTACTATTAAATTAAATATTTCAAAAAAGGAATTAGCAGAAAGATTTGGAGTACAAAGACCTTCTCTTTTTAGAGAATTAAGAAAAATGAAAGAAGAAAATCTTATAGATTATGACAGTAAGCATATAATAATCCTAGATAAAAGCATATTCAAAAAACCATAAATCCCTAATTGTTAAATACTTTTATTATTTATAGTACATTTAAATGTATAAATGAAATTAAATGCTCTTTTCTGATAAAGAAAATCAGAAAAGAGCATTTTTTATGGCCAAATTAAAAATAGTATAAACTATTTTAATAGTCAGCATCCTTTTTTACCAATTCTAAAATATTCTCAGGTTTAATCTGGGTGATAATTACAGCTATAAACATTAAAATACAACCAATTAATTCCCTAATACTCATCAATTCATCTAAAAAGATAGCTCCACTAATTACAGCAAATACGGACTCCATACTTAATATGATTGCAGCAGCCGTTGGATTGGTATACTTTTGGCCTATTATCTGCAATGTATATGCTACTCCTACTACCATTATTGCTGTATACAATATGGGACCTAAACAATCAATTATAGAGCTAATATCTGGGGTTTCAAATATAAATGCTGATATTACTGAAAGAATACCCGCGGTTACAAATTGTACAAATGATAACTTAAGGCCTTCTGTTTTATCAGCATAAACATCTACTATTACAATCTGCAAAGCCCAAAAAATGGTGCCCATTAATACAATAGCATCCCCTTTTTGCATAGAAAAGCCTTCCTGTATACAAAGAAAATAAAGTCCTATTATCGCTAATGCTACACCTATCCAAGTAATAAAGTCTATTTTCTTATGCATAAATATACCAAATAAAGGAACGATTACAACATAAAGAGCGGTTATAAAGCCTGCTTTTCCCGCTGTGGTATATACAAGCCCCCACTGTTGGAGTGAAGCTCCTAGAAATACGGCAACACCACAAAGAACTCCACCTCTTAATAAATCCTTATTGCTAAATTTATGTTCTTCTATCTCTACATCTTTTTTCTTTTTATTTAATCTATCAAATATCAATATTATAGGAATCAATGCTCCGGCGCCAAGGAGAAACCTTGATGCTCCAAAAGTAAAAGGTTCAATATAGTTCATCCCCAGTTTCTGAGATATAAAAGAGGTACCCCATATAATTGCCGTTAATAGAAGAATTAAATTTCCCTTAACATTTCTCATGTGACCCCCCCTGAATTTAGTATTTACTTAATTATATCACCTTTTCCATTTGTTTAGTAATATTACTTTTAAATTTCTCCAGATATCCTTTATCCCTTACTCATCTACTCCATTTTCTACCCTAATTAAATTAGCAATTTCTACTACCTGTTCTATAGATAGTATATTATCTATGGCATTCTTAACATTTCCTTCTTTACTTTTATGGGTAATAAATACTAAGGATACTGTAGGAGTTTTTCTTCCCTTTTGAATTACAGAAGATAAGCTAACTTGGCTCTTTCCAAATTCCGATGCAATTTTTCCTAGCACTCCTGGCTTGTCTTTTACTACTATTCTAATGTAATACTTGCAAGTAGTTTCTTCCATAGACTTTACTATTTTTTTCTTTCTACTATTGGAAGGATAAAAAATATTACCTCTATTTTTAATAATATCTATAATATCCCCTACTACCGCACTACCAGTAGGCATATCTCCCGCTCCTTTACCATAAAACATCAAATCTCCTACTGCATTACCCTTTAAGAAAACCGCATTAAATGCATCTCCTACTGAGGCTAAAGGATGGTCTAAAGGTATAAAAGTTGGGTGAACTCTCATCTCTATTTCTCCATCTTGTTCTTTACCTATAGCTAAAAGCTTTATAGCATAACCTAGCTCTTTTGCATATTCAATATCAACAGGTGTAATCTTAGTTATCCCTTCCCTATATATGCTAGATAGGTCTATATTTATTCCAAAGGATAGGAAACCTAAAATGGCTAACTTGTGAGCTGCATCATAGGCTTCTACATCTGCAGTTGGATCTAATTCTGCATAACCTTTATCTTGAGCTTCCTTTAAAACATTATGAAAATCAACCTTGTCCTTAGTCATTTTAGTTAAAATATAATTTGTAGTCCCATTTACTATTCCCATAACTTCTTCTATCTTATTCCCTGATAAACTTTCCTTTATAGTAGACAGTATAGGAATCCCACCTGCTACACTAGCTTCATATAAAAACATTACTTTGTTTGATTCTGCTCTTTCAAAAAGCTCCTTGCCATGGCTAGCTATTAAAGCTTTATTGGCAGATACCACATGTTTTTTCTTATCCATAGATTTTAATATGTAATCCTTAGCAGGCTCTATACCTCCCATAACCTCAACAACAATTTTTATTTCATCATCATTCAACACTTCATTAAAATCATCTGTATATAAACTTGCCGGTGCATCTATATTCCTTTTTTTGTCTAAATCTTTTACTAGTATTTTAGCTATTTCCATTTCATAGCCACAATTTCTAAATATTTCGTCTTTGTTATTTTTTAATATATTCCATACCCCAGAACCTACAGTTCCCATTCCAAGTAATCCAATCTTAATCTTTTCCATTGGTATCCCTCCATTGTTCTATATAATATTTTATTCCCTAGCTAAAAGGCTCACATCATTTACTCCCTCTATTTTCCTAAGCCTTGATAAAAGTCCATCAATGTTAATTGTCATACCTTCAATTTCAATAGCCATAGTAACATTAGCTACTCCATGAATTGGTATACTTTGATTTATAGTAAGAATGCTAGCCTTTGATTTTGCAATCTCATCTAATACTTGGGCCAGCACTCCTTTATCATGGCTTAAAAGTAGATGAATAGTAATAATCTTTCCCTGATCTATTTCATATAGTGGGAAAATATAATCCTTATATTTATAATAAGCACTTCTACTCATACCTACCTTTTCTACAGCTTCATAAATTGTATTTGCCTCTCCTTTTTTAAGCAATTCCTTTGCTTCAATAGTCTTTAATAAAACCATTGGTAATACCTTTTCATCTACAATATAACGAGTATTACCCTCATCATCAGTCATATTTTTCACCTCTTTGTTCATGCCCATTACACATTTGTATAATCAATGTGAACATATTATCATAAATATTTTATTATTGCAATAGGATTTTTAAATAAATTAAAAAGTGAGCCAAGAATTGTTCCCTAGCTCACTTCAAATCTTTTTATTATATTTTACTTACAAAATCTTTACCAAACTCTCTTCATCTAATACTATAATTCTTCTATGTCCTATTAATTTTATCCAGCCCATGTCTTGAAAATAAGATAACTTTCTACTCAATGTTTCCTGACTCATACCTATATGAGAAGCTAAATTTCCTTTACTCATCCTAAGAACTACCTCTCCCTTATCATTAGCTAAATCTAATATGGTCTTAGCTATCCTTGTTTCCACATCATGGATTCCTAAGCTTTCAATTAAATTTTCTGCTTTTCCCAATCTAGTACTTAACTCTTCCAACACCTTTAGGGCTATGGTAGGATATTTTACCATTAGCCCTTTTAGCCTTTCTCCGTCTATTACACATACAGTGGTGTTTTCCAGGGCCTCCCCATTATCCGTTAATGGTGTGGGAACAAACAAGGACAATTCCCCCATAAAATCCCCCGGCCCTAGTATTCTAATTACTTGTTCTTTTCCCAGATCAGAAAATCTGGTTATTTTGACCTTCCCTTTGTGTATTACAAATAATCTTTCTCCCTTGTCTCCTGCTGTGTATATCATTTCACCCTTTTCGTATTCTCTACTATTTGTAATCATAGCAACTTCCATCATTTCATCATAAGTTAAAGCATTAAATATGGGAACCATTTCTATACAAGTTCTATCCTTTTTACCTTTTTGGCAACCACAATCCATAAACAGACCTCCTATTTACAGGTCGACTTTTTGTTTGCTTGGCCCTTTGTCTCCATATCCTAAAAGTCTTACTGCATTTACAATTACTAATAGTACACTTAGTTCATGGATAAGCATTCCTGATGATAAAAATACTACTTTTCCTAATACTCCTGCTATAAGTGCACCTGCTACTATTATAGCAAAATATATGTTTTATTTCATGTTTTTTACTGTAGCACGGCTCAAGCCAATAGCATAGGATAGTTTCTTTATTTCATCAGACATAAGCACTACATCTGCAGTCTCCATAGCTACATCAGTACCAGCTCCACCTATGGCAATTCCTAAATCTGCTGAAACTAAAGCCGGTGCATCATTTGCTCCGTCTCCCTACCATAGCTGTAGGTCCAAATTCCTGTTGTAAGCTATCTAGGACTTTTACCTTGCCTTCTGGAAGAAGCTCTGAATAGTATTCATCTAAACCTAATTCTTTTGATATTGCTGCTACCCTTTTATTATCTCCTGTTAACATAATTACCTTTTTTATACCTTGATGTTTTAAATTTTTTATAAGTTCTTTGGCATCTTCTCTTACGGTATCAGCTATAGATATAGCTCCTAGCATCTTTTCTAGATTTGAAATTATAACCACCGTTTGACCATGTTCCTCTTCACTCTTTACATAATTATCTTCTTCAGTTACAATTACTCCATTTTCCAGCATTAACTTTCTATTTCCTATTAAATAAACCTCTCCTCCAACTTTTACCTTTAACCCTTGCCCTGTAATTATTTCTGACTCTTCCAGCTTCTCATCTAACGAACCAAACTTTTCTTCCGCTGCAACTATAATTGCTCTGGCTAATGGATGTTCAGAGTAAGTTTCTCCTATGGCAGCTATTTTAAGCAATTCATCTTCTCCTATTTCGAAAGATCTTATATTGGTTACTTTAAGTTTCCCTTCAGTTAAAGTAACCGTCTTATCAAAAGCTAATACTTTAATTTTACCTACTTCTTCCATTATCTCTCCACCCTTTATAAGAACTCCATATTTAGCTCCATTACCAATGCCAGCTACTATGGAAACCGGGGTAGATATTACTAAAGCCCCTGGACAAGCTATTACTAGTAATGTAAGGGATAGAACTAAATCCTTTGTGAAAAAATACAACAATGCTGCAAGTATTATGATAGAAGGAGTATAGTATCTTGAGAATGTTTCAAGAAATTTTGGAGTTTTGGCTTTCTTATCTTGAGCTTCTTCAACCATTTGTAATATCCTAGCAAAGGTAGTATCTTCTCCAACTCTGTCTGCTCTTATTTTAAGATATCCTGATTCAATTATTGTCCCAGAAAATACAGTATCTTCTTCTGCTTTATTTACTGGAATAGATTCTCCTGTTATGGCGGCTTAGTTTACATAAGAATTTCCTTATATTACAGTTCCATCTACGGATATTTTTTCTCCTGGTTTAACTATAACTATATCTCCCTTAACTACTTCCTCTAGAGAAACTTGGACTTCTACTCCATCCCTTATAACTCTTGATACATCTGATGCTAGATCTAGTAGGGATTTTATTGATGATCTAGTCTTCTCCAAGGTTTTAGATTCTAAATAATCTCCTAGCATAAAAAGAAAAGTAACTGCTGCAGCTTCCCAATATTCTCCTAAAAACATTGCTCCAACAACAGCCAAAGATACTAATGCATCTATACCTACAATTTTATACCTTAATGCACTAAGGGCATTTTTCATAATAGGTAATCCCGATATAACAGCTGCACCAATCATAAATATATTTGCTATCATTGGATCTACAGTTGTACGTTTTAAAATAAAAGAGATTACAATTAATATTCCAGATAATGTTACTCTTTGCCCTTTGCTTATCTTCACTATACTCCCCCCCTCTTATAA
Source organism: Tissierellia bacterium (assembly GCA_012798935.1). Classification (GTDB taxonomy): domain Bacteria; phylum Bacillota; class Clostridia; order Tissierellales; family Tepidimicrobiaceae; genus JAAZMG01. Next base: position 13,700 of record JAAZMG010000186.1, read on the forward strand.
ATTTACTATTTTTCTTTTAATACTTCATATCCTAATCTTTCAATAATTAATTTAATATCTTCAGATTCTACTACTGATTCATCAAAAGTAACCTTCACTTTACTTGAATTAAATAACACATCATACTTTTCTACACCTTTAGTCTTTTTTAATGCACCTTGGATTTTCATAGTACAAGATGGACATGTTAATGTGCTTAATTGATAGGTTTTAGTTGTCATAATAAATTCTCCTTCGAATTTTATTTTATAATTTTTATTCTGTGTCTTTATTATATGGAATATTAATAAGCATTACTTTGACCTAAATCAAATTTTTGAAATAATTTTAAAAAATAAAAGTGGAGATTTCTCCACTTTTATCTATTCTTTGGGTTAGCCAGTTCCACTCTTACCACTATTCCCTTTATCCTTTTATTATTCAATTCTTTAACTGCTTCTTCTGCATACTCTTCTGGTACTTCTACAAAAGCAAATTTGTCATACATGTCAATCTTACCTACAGATTTTCTTGGCAAACTAGTTTCATTTAAAATAGCTCCTACTATATGCCGTGGACTAACACCTTTCCTTTTGCCAACATTTATATATAGCCTTGTCATAGCTGTAATACCTTTATTCCCATAGTCCACTGCATTTAACTCTGTATGACTACCTAATTTATTTTTTGTTAAATAAAACTTTAAAAGAACTGTTGCCACATCAAAAGAACTATAATCTTCCTCTAATAAAAGATTAAGCATTTCTTCATACTTGCCTAATCCACCTTTGTCTACTTCTTCCTTTATCTTTTCTAGTAAAATACCCGTTTGTCTTTCTTCTATTTCCTGTAATGTAGGTAAGTCCTTCCTTGCTATCTTAGTCTTTGTATATCTCTGAATATCTTTAATCCTACGAACATCTCGACCTTCTGCTAAACTGAAGGCCATTCCTTCTCTCCCTGCTCTGGCAGTTCTACCAATTCTATGAACATAATACTCTTCATCATGAGGTATATCGTAGTTAAATACTATATCTACATCATCTACATCAAGACCTCTAGCCGCCACATCGGTAGCTACAAGGATGTCAATCTTTCCAGATCTAAACTTGGACATTACCTTATCCCTCTGAGTTTGTCTTAAGTCCCCATGAAGCCCATCTGCAAAATAACCTCTTCCTTGTAATTCAATAGTTAGTTCGTCAACCTTTTTCTTAGTGTTACAAAAAACTATAGAAAGTTTAGGATTATATATATCTATAAGCCTAGATAGAATTTCTGTCTTCATATGTCCTTTTAATTCAAAATAATATTGTTCTACTCTTGGTACTGTTAGTTCTTTGTGCACCACTTTAATTATCTTTGGATTATTTTGATATCTCTTTGCAAAATTAACAATTTCGCTAGGCATAGTTGCTGAAAAAAATACGGTCTGTCTATCTTTTGGCATAGGATTTAAAATCAGTTCTATATCATCTCTAAAACCCATATCAAACATTTCATCAGCTTCATCTAATACTACAGTTTTTATATCCCCAAGTTTCAAAGTCCCTCTTCTAATATGATCTATTATCCTACCTGGAGTTCCAACTACTATTTGAACCCCTCTTTTCAAAGCATTTATCTGTCTACCAATAGGTTGACCACCGTATATCGGTAAAACGAAAATGTCCTTTCTGTATTTTGCTAATGTTCTTATCTCTTCTGCCACCTGAATAGAAAGTTCTCTTGTAGGGCATAAAATTATTGCTTCAGGCGCTTTGCCCCCACCTTCATACTTTTCAATAATAGGTATTCCAAAAGCAGCTGTTTTCCCCGTCCCTGTTTGTGCTTGACCGATTATATCTAATCCTTCAAGCATAGGTGGTATTGCTTGGGATTGTATAGGAGACATTTCCTCAAAACCCATATCCTTAACTGCCTTTTGAATTTCCTCTGACAGGTTTACTTCATCAAATCTCAATTTTTTCATTAAATTATTACATCCTTCCTTATTTATCTGACTAGTTAAGTATATATATAATATGGTCTTTTAGCAAGGAAAATATGATTAATCCTGCAATTTCTCAATATATAAAACATATTTAATGTTGCAGGAGTTTTATGATATAATCTAATACAAGTAAACATTGATAGGAGGGATTTTTTTGCTTTATGAATTAATAAAAAGCGGATATGGAAATGAAGAAAATTATAATTGTACTGAGAAAATATTATATGGTGCAAATGAAGCATATAAATTAAATTTGAGTAAAGAAGCATTAAAACTATCTGCAGCCTTTGGTGGAGGAATGGGAATAGAATCCGTATGTGGCGCATTAACTGGAGCAGTTATGGTTTTAAGTAGTAAATATGTAAAAAATATAGCCCGTGAAGACAAAAAAGTTTTCGATTTATCAAAGGAACTTTTTGAAAAATATGAAACAAAGATGGGAAGCATTAAATGTAATGAATTAAAGGCAAAATATAAAAAGGAAGATATTGGTTGTAGGGATATTATATTGGAAGCAACTAGAGTATTAGATAATATAGTAAAGGAAAACTTATAGCAATGTAAAGGGACAAGCTTAAGTATTTGCTTTAGGCTTATCCCTTTTGTTTTTTATATCATTTCTAAAAATGCATTAATCCTTGTATTTATTTGTCCCACATCTAACTTTGAGTAATCTGTCTCTATTTCAAGATAAGGTTTCTCCTTTTTCTCTGTAACAAACCTTTTTACATTGTAAGCTTCCACATTAAATGTATGACAAGCTTGTAGTATTACTTCTATTACTCCATCTATTTTGTATTCATCCATCATTGAGTCTAATGTTTTAAATCTTCTTGGATTTGGTGTCATAACAGAACAACTAACATTTAGGTACTTTTCAGTTAAAGCATCTATTGGATCTATGGTTTCATCTACTAAGTCCATCTTTTCCCTTGGTCCTGAGCAACATTCAAAGGCTACTACATCTGCACCTGAATCTTCTATGGTCTTAATAACCTTATCCCTTACTCCTCCCAAAGGACAACCTGTTATTAGTATTCTTGGCCTATTGGTTTTCTTTCCCTTTAATTCTTTTTCGTATTTTTCTTTTAATTCTTCAGTTCTCTCTTTGATAAATTCACATTGTTTCATTCTATCAAATTGGAATCCTAAAGCCTCTAAAACGGTATTTATTTCATATCCACTTATAGGAGGTGGATCTAGTTTTCCAAGTTCATAAAAGTCCAATAATATCTTTCTTTCATAATTTCTTTCCTTAATAGCCTTTCTTAACATCTCATCTGTAATTTTAACATTAAATTTTTCTTCTAGAACTTCTTTTAATCTCAATAGTTCAGCTTTCCAATAGTCAAAAGCATGCTCCTTATCTTGACCTTGAGGTAAATGCATTATATGTGTAGGTTTTAACTCGTTTAATATTTCATACATTTTCTTTTTACCATCACAGGTAGTTTCTCCTACAAGCATATCCGAAAAATAAAAATAAGGACATTTTTCAGATATTGCAAAGCCATAACTAGACTTAATAAGGGGACATAAGTTTTTAGGTAAATGCATTTCTGCATCTGGTATAGGCTCTTCACTAGTGCCACATAGACCTATTGGTACTGCTCCTGCTGCATATATAAGTTCCATAGGTGTATATGCACAAAATATCCCTACTACGTTTATGCCCTGTTCTTTCAATGCTTTTACTTTAAGAAAACCCTCTCGCCTTGCTTCTTCATAATCTCTAAAATTTTCCGGCAATTTTAACATATTTTACTCCTCCCTTATATCAGCATAGATGAGGTATTCATTTATATCATATATATTATATATGTTAATGTAGCTATTGCAAATAAGGGTTTTCTATAGCTGCCTTTTAACTATAAAAAAAATTTATAATGCTATTAAAGCAAAGTTAATTTAATATATTTTAGCAAGTTATAAAAGAGGATTTTTGCATTTAATCTAGAATAGTATATTATGGTATATGAGATTAAGTTTTTTAGAAAGAGGTTGAAATATAAACATGGAGAAAAAAAATAATTCTAAAATTAGTATTATGATAGTCCCTCATACAGAAAAGGTTAGACGTATTTCTTTCCCAAGTTGGGTACCTAAAGCCATAATTATAGCTTTAACAGCATTATTCATGACTATAGTTATAACCGTCAAACATATTTCTTCCTCCAATACAAATTTAAAACAAGAATATGATAACAAGGTATCTGAAATTACTAATTTAGAAATTGAAAACAAAAACAAAGAAATAGAATTATCCAAATTAAAATCACAAACTAAAAATTTATACGAAAAAACAAATGAAGTTGAAGATAAGTTAAAGGAAATAGATAAACTACAAAAAAAGTTAGAAAAAATGGCTGCTATTAAAAGTCCTTCTAGAAGTGGAAATGTAAGTAGAAATATTAAACTTGAAACTCTTCAACCTGACGAAGAAATGGAAGTGTTGACAGAAGTACTAGAAGATAAAAAACTGGAATTGGAGATTTTTATCAAGGACCTTGAAGAAAGATTTGAATATTTAGAGTGTGTACCGGATTTATGGCCAGCTAAGGGTAAGCTTACTTCTGGTTTTGGCAATAGGAAAGATCCCCTCGGCTGGGGTAGTAGATTTCATCAAGGAATTGATATAGCCAACTCATCAGGCACTAATATTTTAGCTGCTGGTAAAGGAGTAGTAGCTTTTTCAGGAAATCGGAACGGTTATGGAAAAACTATAATTGTTAATCATGGTAATGGATATAAAACTTTATACGCTCATAATCGAAAATTATTAATTCATGTGGGGGATAGAGTAGAAAAAGGACAAGTTATTGGGAAGATGGGCAGTACCGGTAAAAGTACAGGTTGTCATCTACATTTTGAAATACATAAAAATGGAAATCCAATAAATCCACTAGAAGTCCTTAAATAAAACACTTAGGAGGTTGTTAAAAGTATGTTTGGCAGGAAAATAGAAAAAACCCCAGATATTGATTCTTTAATTGGTGAAAATATAAAGATCATAGGTAAAATTGAGGGTCAAGGAAACCTCAGAATTGATGGTATTATTGAAGGAGATATAGACTATAAGGGAGACGTTATTATAGGAGAAGAAGGTAAAGTAAATGGAGATATAGTTTGTAATAATATTTCTTTGGCAGGAACCGTTAATGGTAATATCACATCAAGTGCAAAGCTAGTACTCCTTCCTACAGGAAAGCTAACTGGTGATATAGAAATTGCAAACTTTGTTGTTCATGAAAGTGCTTTTTTTGAAGGCAACTGTAAAATGTTAGATGAAAATAACAAAGTAAGAAATTTAAACTCTAAAAAAGTAGAAAAGGCAAAGTAAGATTACATAAAAATAGGCCCAAGTCTAAATATATTTAAACTTGAGCCTATTTTTTAGCCTTTAACTAAAAAGAGATTTATCGCTTATATCTTTAAATAGTCCTAATAGCTCTTCTTTAGTTAGGGAATTTTTTGTCTCCCCTGAAATATCTATTAATTTATTCCCTCTATGAAGCATTATCAATCTATTGCCATATCTAAGAGCATGGTCTACATTATGGGTTACCATAATAGTTGTTAAACCTTTCTCCTTCACTATTTTATCTGTAATCTCCATTACTATTTCACTAGTTTTAGGATCTAAGGCTGCTGTATGTTCGTCAAGAAGTAACAATTCTGGTTCTCCAAGAACAGCCATAATCAAAGCTAAAGATTGTCTTTGTCCCCCTGATAGTTGAGATACAGGAGTGTGTAATTTATCTTCTAAACCTAGATGTAGAACTTTTAATAATTCCTTAAAATATTCTTCATCCTTTTTATCTATAAGAAAAGATAAACCAAATTTGTTTCCCTTATTTTTAGCCATGGATAAATTTTCATATATAGTCATAGATGGATTAGTACCTAAAGATGGATCTTGAAATATTCTAGATATCCTTCTA
>JAAZMG010000187.1 GCA_012798935.1 Tissierellia bacterium
AGAATAGCAAAAGGGTAAGGGTTTAAGGAGATATAGGGTTCCTTATGCTCTTACCATTTTTAACAATAAGAGGAGGGATACGATGAGTATAAGTGCTGCACAAGTAAAAGAGCTAAGGGAAAGAACTGGAGCAGGTATGCTTGATTGTAAAAATGCATTAGTTAAGACTAATGGAGATATAGAGAAAGCAATTGTTTTACTAAGGGAAAAAGGTTTATCAAAAGCTGCTAAAAAGGCAGGAAGAATAGCTGCTGAAGGATTGGTTGATTCTTATATACATGGAGGTAGAATAGGAGTTTTAATTGAAGTTAATTCAGAAACGGATTTTGTATCCAAAACTGATGAATTTAAAGAATTTGTAAGAGATATGGCTATGCAAGTAGCTGCTTCTAGTCCTAAATATGTAAGCAAAGAAGATGTACCAGAAGCAGAAGTGGAAAAGGAAAGGGAAATACTTAAGCACCAAGTAATAAATGAAGGTAAGCCAGAACATATAGCTGAAAAAATAGTTGAAGGAAAATTAGGAAAGTTTTATGAGCAAATATGCCTATTAGAGCAACCTTTTATTAGAGAACCTGGTATTAAAGTTCAAGATTTACTGAACGAGAAAATTTCTAAAATAGGTGAAAATATTAAAATACGAAGATTTGTTAGATACGAAGTAGGAGAAGGGTTAGAAAAAAGAGAAGAAGACTTTGCTAGTGAAGTGGCAAAGCAAATGAATATGTAATTAAATGGAGAACACTGGTTGTTCTCCATTTAAATAAGTATTTGGCTATTTTATGTATTGGATAAGGGAGGATTTATATGGCGGAACCAATTTTTAAAAGGGTGATATTAAAATTAAGTGGAGAAGCTTTAGCAGGAGACGGGGGACATGGAATCCATGCAGAGACAGTTAACAGGATATCCAATGAAATTAAAGGTCTACACGATTTAGGAGTAGAAGTAGCTATAGTTGTTGGTGGAGGCAATTTTTGGAGAGGCAGATCTGCTAAGGAAATGGATAGGACAACTTCAGACTATATGGGGATGCTTGGTACGGTTATAAATGCTTTAGCACTTCAAGATGCCTTAGAGGATATTGGGGTCATAACAAGAGTACAAACTGCCATTGAAATGAGACAGATTGCTGAACCCTATATAAGGAGAAGGGCAATAAGACATTTAGAAAGAGGAAGGGTTGTTATTTTTGCAGCTGGTTCCGGAAATCCTTATTTTTCAACGGATACTGCTGCAGCCTTAAGAGCTGCAGAAATTGAAGCAGAAGTCATATTATTGGCTAAAAAAGGAGTTGACGGAGTTTATGACTCTGATCCATATATTAACTCATCTGCTAAAAAATTCGATGCCTTAAGATATATAGATATATTAAACATGGGATTAGGAATTATGGATTCTACGGCAACTTCTTTATGCATGGATAACAGTATACCTTTAATAGTATTTGGCATAGATGAGCCAAATAATATTATTGAAGTGGTTTTAGGCAAAAAAATTGGTACTCATGTAAAGGAGGATTAATTATGTATTTAGACGTTCATAAGGAAGCAGAGGGAAAGATGAAAAAGACAGTAAACTCATACAAAGAGGAGTTGAAAACTGTAAGAGCCGGGCGAGCAAATCCAGCCTTACTTGACCAGATTACTGTCGATTATTATGGAACAGCAACACCTTTAAAGCAAGTTTCTAATGTTTCTGCACCAGAACCAAGGTTATTAGTTATTCAACCATGGGATGTTAATCTAATTCCAGTTATTGAAAAAGAGATTTTAAAATCGGATTTAGGGCTTAATCCGTCAAATGATGGAAAGCTTATTAGAATACCTATTCCATTACTTACAGAAGAAAGAAGGAAAGATTTAGTAAAAGTAGTAAGAAAAAGTGCTGAAAATGCAAAGATAGCTATAAGGAATATAAGAAGAGAGTCCAATGATATAATTAAAAAAATGGAAAAAGACAAGGAATTAAGTGAAGATGATAGAAAGTCAGCAGAAGATAAAATGCAAAAAATAACAGATAAATTTATAGACGAAATTGATAATATAACCAATAAGAAAGAAGAAGAATTACTAGAGATTTAAGGATTCCCCTTCTTATAAGAAGGGGAATTTCAATGATAGGGGGGCGGTATTATGAGCAAGGATAAGGTGTTAGAGCTTAGGAATAAAATAGATTTCCATAACATTCCTAACCATGTTGCAATTATAATGGATGGAAATGGGAGATGGGCTAAAAAAAGATTTCTTCCAAGAACTGCAGGCCACCAAGAGGGAATGAAACGGGTTATGGATATTGTTGAAGTGGCTAAAAAGCTAAATATAAAATACCTGTCTCTTTACGCATTTTCAACTGAAAATTGGAAACGTCCTCAGGAAGAAATTGATGGACTTATGAAAATTTTAGTTTATTACATAAGATCTGAATTGGAGAAGATTCATGAAAACAATATAAGGATTCAAGTTATGGGGGATATAACTAAACTTCCTAAAACGCCCAAAGGAGAAGTTGAAAAGGCTATGGAAAAAACAAAAAATAATTCTAAAATGATTCTTAATATTGGATTAAACTATGGTGGTAGAGATGAAATAATTTATGGCATAAAGAATATTTTAGAAGATATAAAAATGGGTAAGATAGATGAAGATGATATAACTACAGAATTGTTCTCTAAATATATATATACACAAAACTTACCAGATCCAGATTTACTTATTAGACCAAGTGGGGAGTTAAGATTAAGTAATTTTATGTTATATCAAATAGCTTATACAGAATTTTGGTTTTCGGATATATATTGGCCCGACTTTAAAGAGGAATATTTTTATAAAGCTATAATTGATTATCAAAAAAGAAACAGAAGATTTGGAGGAATTTAGGTGAAAGGTGTACTGACGAGAACCATTAGTGGTTTTATAATAGTTTTATTAACTATATTTATAACAGCAAGAGGAGGAACTCTTATATCCTATTTCACTTTTTTATTATCTATTATTGGAATAAGGGAATTTTATAATGCTATGAAAGGTACTAAAGTTGAGCCGATTAAGATAATTGGATATATAAGCTGTATTGGTTTTTTGTTTAATTCTTTAGGATATAGTTGGGTTTCCTTAATGTCTATTGTTTTTTTCTCAATAATAAGTCTATTAATAGTTTTAATATTTAAGAATGGGACTACTTTAACGGATATAGCCATAACTTTTTTGGGGATTTTTTACATACCCTTTCTGATCCAACATATTATATATTTAGAGGGGACTATATATATATGGTTAGTTTTTATTACTGCATGGGGTACAGATACCTTTGCATATATATCTGGCAATTTATTTGGAAAAACTAAACTTTGTCCTAAGTTGAGTCCTAATAAGACAGTGGAAGGTTCAGTGGGAGGAATATTGGGTACTGCCCTATTAACTCTAATTTTTGCTAAATATTTTGAGCTATTTCCTTTATGGAATTTTGTTTTATTATCTTTTTTAGGATCCATTGTAGCCCAACTTGGGGATTTGACAGCCTCTAAAATTAAAAGGATTACCGGCATAAAAGATTTTGGTTTTATTATGCCAGGTCATGGAGGTATATTAG
>JAAZMG010000188.1 GCA_012798935.1 Tissierellia bacterium
GCTAATGTATTAATATTTGAAAGAATAAAAGAAGAAATTAGAAATGGTAAATCTATTAGAGCTTCTATAGACCATGGATTTAAAAGAGCACTAACTTCTGTTTTAGATTCAAATATAACTACTTTAATAGCAGGAATTGTTTTATATTACTTTGGTATTGGTCCTATTAAAGGATTTGGAGTTACATTAATATTAGGTATTGTAGCTTCTATGATAACAGCAGTATTTATTACTAAATATTTGTTAAAACTAACAATTGAGATAACTAATACAAAGAATACAAAATTATACGGTGCATAGGGGTGAGAATATGAATGTTATTAAAAATAGAAAGATATTTTATATTATTTCTTTAGCCATTATAATAGTAGGTTTAATAATTATGGTAACTAAAGGGTTAAATTATGGAATTGATTTTACTGGTGGCACATCTATACAAATAAAAATTGGGAAAATTATTACTGTAGATGAGGCTAAAGAATTAATGAATGAATATGATAAAGAAGCTAGTATTATTCATGTTGGAAATAACAAAGATGAGATAATAATTAAAAGTAAAAAAGATTTTAACAATAATGAAATTAATGAAATTATAGATAGATACATGGGAAAGTTTGACATTAAAGAAAAGGAGTTTCAAGCTGAAAAATTTGAATCCACTATGGGAAAAGAAATAAAGAAAAAGGCTTTATTATCTTCTCTTATAGCTGCAGTTGGTATGCTTATATATATAACTTGGAGATTTGAGTTTAAATTTGCTTTAGCAGCAATTATTGCTTTACTTCATGATGTAATGATTACATTGTCAGTATATGCAATTTTAAGAATTCCAGCAAATAGTGCTTTTGTTGCAGCTATACTTACTATACTTGGTTATTCAATTAATGATACTATAGTAATATTTGATAGAATTAGGGAAGAAACTAAATTAAATCCTAAGGAAACTGTGGAGAACATTATAAATAATAGTATAAAAAAATCTTTAACAAGAACTATAAATACTTCTATCACTACTTTATTAGCTGTTATAATTCTTTATATAATAGGAGTAGAAGATGTTAAAGTTCTTGCATTGCCTCTTATATTCGGTATAATTTCAGGAACATACTCATCCTTATTTATTGCTAGTCCTATATGGTACGGATTAAAAAATAGAGAAAAATTAAATACTAAAAAAGCATAAAACTGCCTTTTGGCAGTTTTATGTAATTAATCCTTTAATTTTGGGTAAAAATCTTGTAAGATAGGATTAGATTCAAATTATAGGGGGGAGATTTATGGAAAGAGGATTTATTTTTTCATTGATATTTGCAGCTATTGTAGCTGTATTTGCTTTAAATAACGGAGATAAAGTACTTGTAGATTTTTTGTTTACAAAAGTAGAAATTTCCCAAGCAATTATAATATTTGCATCAGCTATACTAGGAGCAGTAACTGTATCTATTCTAAGTACGGTAAAAAATATAAAATTTAGGAAAGAAATTAAGGAATTAAATAAAAAGATTAATTCAATTGAGGAGCAAAGAAAAAGCTTAGAAATATTACTTGAGGAGAGAGAAAATGGAATCAAAACCCCAAGTGAAAAATCTGGAGCAGAGGATACATATATGAATAATGATAATACGGAGATAGAATAGTATTATATGAAATCAAATGAGAGACAAAACAGGAGTGAATAGTATTTGGAAAAATGGTTTTTAAGAAATGTTAGAGCAGACCTAGACAAAATGTCTAGGTTTTTAGGGATAAGCAAGTTATTGTGCAAGATAATGGTAAATAGAGATATTAAGGATTATAAATTAATGGATAGCTATATTTATCCAAGTCTAAATAAACTTCATGATCCTAGACTTATGAAGGATATAGAACTAGGAGTAGATATAATAAAAGAAAGCATCAAAGCTGGTGGAAGAATACGGATTGTTGGGGACTATGACCAAGATGGGAATTCAGCTATATTAACCTTATATAAAGGAATGAAAAGATGTGGGGCTAATGTAGATTATGTTATACCTCATAGAGTTAAGGATGGATATGGGATAAATAAAAGAATTGTTGAGGAAGCTAAAAATGATGGAATCCATGTTATAATAACTTGTGATAATGGAATATCTGCATTTGAGCCTATAAAGTTGGCTAGGGATTTAGGGCTAAAGATTATAGTAACGGATCATCACGATATATCTTATATTGAAGATGAAAAAGGCAATAAAGAATACTCTATTCCTAAGGCAGATGCTGTTATAAATCCTAAAAGATTGGATTGTAACTATCCATTTAAAGAATTATGTGGTGCAGGAGTAGCTTTTAAATTTATTCAAGTACTCTATGAGGAGATGGGTGTTGATATAGAAGAGTCCTATGAATTGTTGGAATTTGTTGCAATGGGAACAGTTTGTGATGTAGTTGATTTAATAGATGAAAACAGGATAATAGTTAAAGAAGGATTAGAGAGGATTAATCAAACTAAAAATTTAGGTTTACAAGCCCTAATTAAAGCTACAGGATTAGAAGGGAAGAAAATCAATACCTATTCCTTAGGATTTGTATTAGGGCCTTGCATTAACGCTTCTGGAAGGTTAGATAGTGCAGATATTGCTGTAGAATTATTTTTAACTGATAATTTCGAAAAGGCAGAAGAATATGCAAATAGGCTCCATACATTAAATGAAGAAAGAAAGGCTATGACGGAAAAAGGGCTAGATATAGTTGTTGAGCAAATAGAATTAGGTGAATTTATAGATGAAAAAGTTTTGGTAATATATGAGCCAAGTATCCATGAGAGCATTGCTGGCATTATTGCTGGTAGGATTAAGGATAGATATTATAGGCCAACAATAATTTTAACTAAATCCAAAAATGAAGATATGGTGAAAGGTTCTGGAAGGTCTATAAGGGAGTACAATATGTTTAAGGAATTATCTAAATGTAAGGATTTATTGGACAGGTTTGGCGGTCATCCTATGGCTGCTGGATTATCTTTGGATATTTCTAATATAGATGATTTTAGGAATAGATTAAATAGACAGGCTGAGTTAACAAAGGACGATTTAACACCTAAAATCTATATAGATATCCATCTACCTTTAGATTATATTAGTTTTAGTTTAGTAGAGGACTTACAGATTTTAGAACCTTTTGGGAAAGGTAATTCTAGACCTTTGTTTGCAGAAAAAAACTTAAGAATAAAAAGAGGCTTTATTTTAGGGAAAAATCAAAATGTACTTAAATTAAAGCTTTTAACAAAAAACAATAAGCTTATAGATGGTCTTTACTTTGATGATATAGAGAAATTTGAGATGTACATTATCAACAAGTTTGGAAAAGAAGAAGTAGATAAGATGTATAAGGGCATAGATAATAAGGTTAAATTAGATATTATATATATACCTACAATAAATGAATATATGGGTAATAGAAATTTGCAAATTATAATACAAAATTATAGATAATTATAATTAATTTAAAATTATGAATAATATTAGTTGAAATAACTCTAGTATTAGTATATTTTTGCTATAATGTAATTATGCTTGATTAACTGTTTTGGCAATACTATATTTAGAGATTTAATAATTTAGATAGATAAAATCAGAGTAAGTAGGTGAATTCTATGATACACAATTTGCTGTTTAAAATTGAGCAGTATAATCCTAATGCCGATGTAGAACAAATTATAAAGGCGTATAATTTTACTGAATCTGCCCATGAAGGTCAATTTAGAAATTCAGGGGAGAGATATTTTGTACATCCATATAATGTTGCTATGATATTAGCAGATTTAAATATGGATGCTACAACTATTGTTGCAGGTTTACTCCATGATGTAATAGAAGATACAAGTATTACCTATGAGGTTATAGTATCAGAATTCGGTGAAGAGGTAGCTAATTTAGTTGAAGGGGTTACAAAATTAAAAAAACTACAATATAAGACTAAACAGGAGAATCAGGCTGAAAATTTAAGAAAAATGGTAATGGCTATGGCTAAGGATATTAGAGTTATTATAATTAAACTAGCTGATAGGCTTCATAACATGCGGACTTTAGAATATATGAGTGAAGAGAAGAAGGTGGAAAAGGCCACAGAAACTTTAGAAATATATTCCCCAATAGCCCATAGATTAGGTATGTCGAAGATAAAATGGGAGCTAGAGGATTTATCTTTAAGATATTTAGATCCAGAGGGATATTATGAGTTAGTTGAGAAGGTGTCTAAGCGTAGAAAAGAGCGGGAAGCATATATTCAAAAGATAATAAATGAATTAGATGAAAAACTAGGGGAGCTTAATATTTCAAGGGATATTAGTGGTAGACCAAAAAGTTTTTATAGTATATATAAGAAAATGGTATATCAAAATAAAAGTTTTGAACAAATCTTTGACTTAACAGCCATACGAATAATAGTAGATACTATAAAAGATTGTTATGGTTCTTTAGGTATAGTTCATACTATGTGGAAACCAATTCCTGGTAGGTTTAAGGATTATATAGCTATGCCTAAGCCCAATATGTATCAATCTCTTCATACTACGGTAATTGGAACAGAAGGGGAAATATTTGAAGTTCAAATAAGGACTTGGGATATGCACAGGACAGCGGAATATGGTATTGCAGCCCATTGGAAATATAAGGAAGGAAATGTAAAAACGGATAACTTTGATGAAAAGTTAACTTGGCTAAGGCAATTATTGGAGTGGCAAAAGGATTTAAAGGATCCAAAGGAGTTTATGGAAACTTTGAAAATAGATTTTTTCACAGATGAAGTCTTTGTTTTTACACCTAAAGGGGATGTTATCAATTTACCCAATGGTTCTACCCCTATAGATTTTGCTTACAGGGTTCACACAGCCGTTGGCAACAATTGTGTTGGAGCAAAGGTTGATGGGAGGATAGTGCCTTTAGACTATAAGCTTAAAAATGGAAATATTGTTGAAGTATTAACCTCTGCTAATAGCAATGGACCAAGTAGGGACTGGCTTAAAATAGTAAAGAGCAGCCAAGCTAAAAACAAAATACGCCAATGGTTTAGACGAGAAGAACGGGATTTAAATATGAATAAGGGTAAGGAAATGCTAGAAAAGGAAGTTAAAAGGCAAGGATATAAATTGACAGAAATACTAAAAGAGGATTGGCTAAAAAGTACTGCAGGTAAGCTAAGTTTGAATACTTCCGATGATTTGTATGCTGCCCTAGGATATGGCAGTGTAACCTTGACTCAAGTAATGCCTAGATTAAAAGAACTTCATAAAGAACATTATAAGATTAGGGATGAAAAGGCTATTGTTGAAGGAAAAACAAAAGAACAATCCTATCCAAAAAGGGAAAAAAGGCTTACACAAGGTATAAGTATAGAGGGTTTAGAGAATATAAAGGTAAGATTCTCTAAATGTTGCAATCCTGTACCTGGGGATGAAATAATTGGCTATATTACGAGAGGTAGGGGAGTTTCTGTTCATAGAAAGGATTGTCCTAATGTCTCTTATGTAGATACTCAAGAAAGATTTATAGAGGTTGAGTGGGATACAAGTGAAAAGGCTGAATATCCAGCTGAAATACAGATTAAAGCAATAGATAGGACAGGATTGTTAACTGAGATAACTCAAAGGATTACCGATTCAAATCTGAGTTTATTGTCTTTAAATGCTAGGACTAACAAGGAGAAAATGGTCATAATAAATATGACTTTAGAAATAAAAGATATTGATCAATTGAGGGATTTAATGAAAAAGATTAGAAGATTAAAAGGGGTTATCGATGTATATAGGGTAACCATGTAGAGAAAGGGCGATATAGATGAGAGCTGTAGTGCAAAGGGTATCAGAGTCTAAAGTTAAAGTTGAAGAAAATATAGTAGGGGAAATAAATAAAGGTCTATTAGTTTTCCTTGGTATAGGAGAAGAGGATAATAATGATGATTTAGAATATATGGTAGAAAAAATTTTAGGTTTAAGGATATTTGAAGATGATAAGGGAAAGATGAACCTATCCCTTTTAGATATTAAGGGGGAAGTTCTAGTGGTATCTCAGTTTACTTTATATGGTGATGTTAGAAAAGGTAGAAGGCCAAGCTTTTCCACATCAGCGTCTCCTGAAATTGCAGAAAAAATATACAATCAATTTATAGAGAAGTGTAAAGAAAAGGGAATAAAAACGGAGAAGGGAATTTTTGGAGCAAATATGGAGGTAGGTCTTAAAAATCAAGGACCTGTGACCATTTTAATAGATAGCAAAAAAACTTTTTAGGAGGGATTTTATTGAAGGTTGTAAGAATACCCGCAGGAATTTATGCTGCTAACTGTTACCTAGTTTATTCAGAAAATAACAAAGAAGCTATTGTTATCGATCCAGGTGGGGATGTAGATGATATTATAGCTCAAATAGAAAGTTCAGGGCTTGATATAAAATATATAATACTTACCCATGGTCATGGGGATCATATTGGCGGCGTTAGGGAATTGAAAAAATATAAAGATGTGCCAGTGGCAATACACAAGGATGATGAAAATTTATTGAAGAATGGAGAAAAAAATTTATCTAGCATTATGGCAATGGGGGCTATAGAAGAGAGGGCAGATATATTGCTTGATGAAGGAGATGAGATCCATTTTGGAGATTTAACTGGAAAGGTAATTCATACTCCAGGTCATACTCCAGGCGGTATTACCTTAGAAATTGGCAATGGTTTGTTTACAGGAGATACTTTGTTTGCAGGTTCCATTGGAAGAACAGATCTTCTAGGAGGTTGTTTTGAAAAGATAATAAGCTCTATAAAAGATAAATTGTTAATCTATCCAGATGATACTATTGTCTATCCAGGTCATGGACCTACATCTACTATTGAAGGGGAAAAGAGATCTAATCCATTTTTACGATAAAGAATTAAAAGTCACCTTTTAGGAGAAAATATACTAAGGAGGTGGCTTAAATGCCTAAAAGGCCAAATTTAAATTATGGAAAAGATAAGGGAAACGTAGATTTACACGATATATATGAATTAATAGAATTAGGATTGGATAAAGAAGAAATATCAAAAGAATTTGGCATTTCACAAAAATATGTTAAAAAGATGATGGAAGATTTTTATTATGATAATTGAGGATAGTAATGATTGTCTATATCTACTATCTTGACACTGGAAGAATTATATCTTATAATAATTTAAAATATAGTAAACGATGAAGAGGAATAGTAATTAAATACTTTAGTTATAGAGAGTCGGCGCAGGTGGAAATCCGATACTAATATTTAATGAAGACAACTCTGAGTTAACAAACTTAGGTTTGTTCGCTAGATTTGCGTTATCAAGGATTAAGCGAGGTAAGTACCTAATTAGGGTGGCACCGCGAGA
>JAAZMG010000189.1 GCA_012798935.1 Tissierellia bacterium
CATCTGTCTTTTCTTCAGACAAAAAAACTGTAAAAAAAGGAAACATGGTGTTATTCATTATTAACTCTTCTGCTGTTATCTTCGATGTTAAAGGCAAATTATTAACTAATGCATCTATATATTGTGGGAAAAATATAGATTTATTAATAATCTCTTTATTAAACAAGTCTTCTAAAAAAGCTCTCTTACTAGTAATCCCACACATTCTCTTATATCTTGAAATAATACTATAAAATAGTTCATCTTCATATAAAAGTGGAAAACAATTCATCATTGTATATCACCTATTTCCAAAAACGAAAGGTCATCTATTAAACCATTTTTCAATAATGTTTCATAGGTTGTTTCCCCAACCTTATTACCTTTATCTACTAGCAATCTCAAATCATCTTCTTTTAAATTTTCTATCTTCACTTTTTGAGTGGTACTTCTAGTAATATTGTTCCTATCTAAAGTTTCTCTGGCTATTTTGGTTTTGTTAATATTTGTATTCCTTGTTGTTTTAGTATTTGCTTTATCATTACTTTTTGTATTAGATAAATTAGAATTAAATTCCTCTATCTTTCTTAAATCTTCATACTTAATAGCCTTATATGGATTCTTTGACTTTATTGCATCTAACATTGGTTTCATTAATTTAAATTCTTCTTTTGCAACACTCAATATAATTTCTTCTGTTAGTTCCTCTTCCCCTGAAACTATAGCCTTATATTGAGCATTTACAAATAGTTTCACTATTAAATCACTTATACCCTGAGTTTCTTCATAAAACAAATCAATAATTTCCCGAGTTAAGGGCGTATTCTTTCTTGTCCATTGAAATTTCCATAGGCCATTTAGAAACAATTCAAATTCTTCATCATTTTTCATATTGTTCCATATAACTTCACCATTACCTGTAACCCTTCTAGCAATTCTAAATTCATTTTGCAAAAAATCATAGGAGGCGGGGGTCCCAATAAAAATAATAGGAACACCAAAACTATTTATTAATGTTACAAAATAGTTCATTATTTGACGTGCGCCACTTCCACTTAAATGTTGTAATTCATCTATGATAAGCAATCCAAGCCCTATGTTTTGTGCAACTTTCCCCATTAAGGGCAGCATAGCATCAACTGATAAATTTCTTGAAACATATCTTTTAAAGTTTTCTGTTCCTAATAATTCATCTATTTTCATAAAAAACTGTAATGTTAATGCTTTAAGACTTGAATTATGAGGTGCCTCCAGTTTTAGCCATGTTAGTTGTATTTGGTTAAAGTGCTGATTATTATAATAGTTATGAACAATTACTTGTGGAATATAGCTAAGAACTCTATTTACAGTGGTGGTTTT
This sequence comes from Tissierellia bacterium, assembly GCA_012798935.1. Taxonomy (GTDB): domain Bacteria; phylum Bacillota; class Clostridia; order Tissierellales; family Tepidimicrobiaceae; genus JAAZMG01. Next base: position 1,339 of record JAAZMG010000189.1, read on the forward strand.
TCCCATCCCACTAAATCCTATTATCAATCCAGAACTTGCTGTAGTTCTAAAATTAGTTCTACTATCTATATCAAAGCTTCTATTAATTATTTCCTGTCCTGTTTCATTTATATATCTTTTGTATTCCTTATCAAAAGGATTTCTAGCTAAATAACCTTGCCTTATTAATGTATTTATCATATTCCAAATCTCTATATGCTTAGGAAGAGGTTGGAAGAATTGATACAATCGATGTATCATGTGTAATTTAATAGAAGCATCTAATTCTCTTTCTTCTTCTGAATAAATAGGATTAAGCATCAACTTTCTAATAATAGTTTCTTCATCATCTAATTCTGGTAGAGCTGCAATAAATGGATTATTATTATATTCCGCTATAGGTGACTCTTTATATTCTGCTTCTACTGCCTCCATGCCATTTGGTAAATATATTTTTCTAACCATCGTTTTCACCCCAACTTTCCTTTTGTATTTGCCTAAATAAATCAAACTTATCTTGTTTATTACTTTCCAAATTATCATTTATATTCTCATCTAAACTAATTTCTGTATCTTCTTCTAATATAATAGCTTTCTTGTATAATTCTTTCTCCATTTCATTATTTTCCCTTATACCTTTTAATTTTTGAGTTTTACTAATACTACTGTCCTTATTTATATTTGCTGCATTTCTTGCCTCTTCTACAATTTTCTCTATTTCATCAAATAACATTATCTTCTTCTGTAGTTCTTTATCTTTACTTTTTCTTTCAAGTTCCTTTTCATTTTTAAATATCTCATCTAATTCAGCATTTTCAATATCCTTATACTTAGATAAATAATCTAATAATGTAAGTTTTTTAAAGCCTTGTCCGTTATCAGTTAAAAAATATATATTTGTTAAATTCCTCGGGTCATATGATACATTTATTTTCCAATTCCCATTAATTCTTGCTCTTTGAAACCAATACTCTTCTAATGCATAATCTGAAGCATATAATAATTTATTAAATAATACACCTCTTGGAGTAACAGAAGCCTCTCCTTGTGGTAACAAGTTTATTTTTATTATCTCCTCAGGCAGTTTTCTTAACATTCCTCTCTTGTTTTGAATTCCATATTCCCATATTTTTATTGGTACTTTTTCAATATTAGCTTCAAACATCATTTCATTTGTTACATAATCGTTAAGCACATGATGATTATTATGAAACAAAATACATTTAATAATTATTTGAGTAAATTCTTTTAAGGTTAAATTTGCATCTAATCTATAATCCCTTTCTCCTCTCTCTCTTAAGTTCTTCCCGTTAATAACAGCTCCATCTACAAAAGGTTTAAGTTTTAAATTCATACCTCTGAAACTCTGTTCAATAATTCCTTTGTAATCTGCCCTATAGGGGGGACTATTTTGAATCGTTATTCCAAGATTTTTAATAGCATTTTCAATTTGTTTTCCCATCAATTCTCCCCTATCAGCTAATATTCTTCGTGGTACACAAGAAACAGGCCAATCCTCTTCTTTAATTTCAATCCCGTATTTTTTACAATAATCGACCTTTGAAGTCATAGCATTTACAAGTGCCATCATTGCCCCTACATAAGAATTAAATGATTCCAAGGTAACATTAACACCTACAATCATTCTGGAATAAACATCAATTACTAAATATAAAACTGGTCTTCCTATGATAAGATTTCTATCTATAGAAGATACTAAATATACATCTGCAATAGTACTATCAATTTGATAAAGGGTAGATGGCCCTAAGCCTCCATCACTTGTAGAATTCCCTATAATAGACCTATAGTTTTGATAGAAATTTCTTTCTCCATATCTTTGTGAAATTTCTTTCTTTTCATTATTAAACTTTCTATACCAATAATAGAATTGATTATAGGTAGGTATTTTGGAGCTATCCTTTAAAATAGGTATCTTTTTATTATCTTTTGTAATATAGTCTTTTACAAAATAATCTCTTATAGTTAATTCATAAGCAGTTTTAAGCGAATTTTGTCTATTATTGTAGTAGTATTTGTTTAATCCCGATATAAAAATTTTCTTCATATTATCATCAACGTTAACTCCTAGATTCTTATCATATTTCCTTGGCCTTCCTCTTTTACTTTTACTAGCTCCTTTTTCTTTTCCTTTTCCTCCACAATTATAATAATTTGGTAATAGACTATTTTTTGTTTTCCCTCCTTTCCAGTATCTTAATAAATAATTTTTTATTGTATTGAAAGAAATATTATATCTATCAGAAGTTTCATTTATTATAGTTGTCCTATATTTGCTAAAAAAAATTTTTGGCTCATCTACGTTCATAAAAACATAAGATACAACTTCCCAAGCAAAATCCCTCTTACTTATTTCAGCAGCAGTTAAATTACTTTCCCTAGCTATGTCAAATATATTGTCTTCAATTAGAATTGACCTTGATTCCTCAATATCTTCAGTTAAATCATCTTGAGTCATCATATATGGCCACCTATCTTGAAACATATCTATTACAAAAATATTTCCATGAAATTTATCGAAATAGAGTAATCGAATTATTTTCTTTTCATTATACTTTATCAGCATATTCTCGACTAATTTCATTTTTCACACTCCCTTATAGTTGAAACTCACTATTAAATCTTCAACTTTTTTATTTATATCTATTTTATTTCTCATATCAATTTGAATTAATTTTTTTCCAATCAAATACCGAAATAAA
>JAAZMG010000190.1 GCA_012798935.1 Tissierellia bacterium
ATACTACCCTTTGATAGTGGAAGAATGCCTCCTATCATCAACTCAATATCTCCTTCTTCAATATAGGGCATGTTCATATTATAATCAGGTTTTCTTCTTACATAGGTTCCACTTCCTTTTATAGAATAAACATATCCTTCTTGTTCAAGAAGTTTATAAGCATTTACCACTGTAATGTTGTTTACTTCTAATTTATTTGCTAAACTTCTAATAGAAGAAAGTTTTTCTCCTTCTTTTAATTCTTCTTTTTCAATCATATTTTTAATATTTTCATAAATTTGTATATACAAAGGAGTATTTAAATTTTTGTTAATGATCATTTTATTACCTCCATTTAAAATGTATGGGTACATTTATTATATCAGACTTTAAAAAAAACACAAGGTTTGGTGATTTTGTGAATTGGATTGACATAGGAATGATTTTTATTTTATTATATACTATAAGTAGCGGTCTAAGGTTAGGCTTTATAGTATCAACCTTTAGAATTATTAAGTTTATATTATCCATAGCAATTACTAAAAGATATTACATTTACATTTATGGGTATATAATAAGTAATCCTAGGGTGTATAATATATTCAAAGGTATAACTGAACTAATTTTAAAAATATTGTTTTATTCAAAAAATAAAGAAGATATTAATTTTATTCCAGGATTGATTTCAAAAGGATTATTAAATATAGTCATAAACATCTTTGCCATAATTATTATCTTTTGGCTGGTAAATATATTGATCAATTTGTTCTTAGAAATCTTTTCTTTCATTTTAAAAGCACCTGTACTTAAACAATTGAATAGGATTGGAGGTATTATATTTGGATTAATAGAAGGATTATTTATTATATATTTATTGAATATGATTTTATCTCCTATAGCTTTAGTTTTTCCTGAAAGTTTTATTGGAAAGGGATTATCAAACTCTTTGATTTATGATTATTTAAAAGATATAAATTTAATGTTAAATTTATTTTCTATTGAAGAATTTATTTAAACAGGAGGGGTTTTATGAGAAGAAACAATTATTCTTTTGGTTTATTATTAGTATTTGTCGGGGTTTTGTTTTTACTTTTAAACTTGAAAGTATTAAGTTTTGATTGGTTATTGTTTATATTGTCCATAGGGCTTATAATAGGGTATTTTATGCAAGAACACATAGGTTATTTAATATCTGGTTTAATCCTTCTTGCTATTTCCTTAGTATCTATTTTAAATGAATATGTATTTACCAGTGTAAATATTAAAGGATTTTTATTTTTATGGATATTTGGGATTATATCTTTAGTATTATATGGGAGACAAAAAAGCAAGGGACTTCTTGTATTTGGGTTGATATTGCCTGCCCTAGGAACTTATAATTTAATTGAAGAAATAGCCTTAGGTGATGTAAGCTGGGTACTTTATCTATTATTTGGTATCGCCTTCTATATTATTTATATAGTAGGGTATAGCAAATCGGGAATAGAATGGCCCAAATATTTAGCTTTTATAATGGTAGCCTTATCCATACTATTCTTATTATCATCAAGAATGATGTTACAATTTAAATTTTGGAAGTTTATATCTTATTTATGGCCTATATTGTTAATAGGTATAGGAGTAAAGATAATTTACAATATGGCTAGATTAAAAGAATAATCCCAAATTTTAGGGATTATTCTTTTATATTACTTATATATTACTTAGTTTTAGATATAGACTTGTATTCTAAAGCTAGAATTAAATCTTCTAGTTTGTTTCTAACAGTAGGATAAGAAATCCCTAATTCTTTTTCGATTTCTTTAATATTACCTCTATTTTTAATGAAGACTTCTGCAAAGTTTTTTTGTTCATATGAAAGCTTGCAAAATTTACATAGAGAAAAATCCCCTTCTATATTGGTATGGCAGTGATTACAGCTTAATCTAGTTACTTCTAATTCTTCCCCACATATAGGACATTTTCCTAATACTTCTTTTTTCATATTTGCACCTTCCTTTAGAATGAGGGTATAATGTTTAAATATATTCACAATCTATTTTAATATTATAATAATACTAAAACTTCAAAATATCAATATTATAATTAAGTATACTTAATTATAAAAGACAAACAAATATATTGTTTTGAAATTTTAAGATACAATAAACCCTATAGATTATCTTTATACTTAAAGAGCAAACTATAAGATATATCCATAGGTTTATCCACTAAAGTAATAGTATAATATACTTATATGAATATACTAGGAGGTAATAAATATGAAAATAGAAGTAGATGCAAGAGGACAGGCTTGTCCAAAACCAGTTATTATGACTAAGAAAGAATTAGATAATTTAAGCGAAGGAGTATTAACCACTATTGTTGATAATGAAGTGGCAAAGGATAATGTTTCTAAATTAGCCAATAGTTTAGGCTATGAATACAAAGTTGACAAAAAGAGCGACAAAGAATATTATATTCACATAACCAAAGGGGAAGCTACAGTCGATTCTAATGTGTGTATTCCAGATACATTTAAGGATATGACTATTGCTTTTGCATCCGATACTATGGGAAGTGGCTCAGAGGAATTAGGAAAGATTCTTATAAAATCCTTTGTATATACATTAACAGAAGCAACACCTTTTCCTTCTACACTAATATTTTATAATGGAGGAGTACATTTAACTTGTGAAGGTTCAGAAGTACTAGAAGATTTAAAGAAATTAGAGGAAGAAGGAGTAGAAATAATTTCTTGCGGAACCTGTTTAGATTTCTTTGAAATTAAAGACAAACTCCAAGTTGGAGAAATATCAAATATGTATACAATATATGAAAAATTAAAAAATCCAATGAATACAGTAACTATAGGATAGGAGTATGTTATAATGAAAGATAGACAGTTTGGAGTTATTACCTTTAAATCTACTAATTATGCTATAAAAGGTGAATCTGTATTTAAAAATGAAAATATCGAATTTAGAACAATACCAACCCCTAGGGAGGTTACCCATAGCTGTGGGTTAGCTATTAAATTTGATTTAAAGGATATAGATTTAGCAAAAAAGATAGTAGAAGAAAAGAGCCTTGATATAGAAGGAATGTTCAAGGTTGTAAAAAAGAATGAAGGAAGTTTTGCTGAAAAGCTTAGTTAAGTTTAGGAGAGATAAAAATGGATAGGGTATTAAACTTTATTGAAAAATTTTTTAAAACTACAAATGGAGATTTAAATATACTTGGTAAAGGCATAAAGATAGTCTTGATCTTTTTGGTTATTAAAATATTGCTTAAAATTGTTTATGTTATAATTGATAAAACTGTTCATAGAAGGAAAAAGAGTATATTTTATGTCGATGAAAAAAAGATTAATACCCTAACCGCTGTACTTAAAAATATTGTAAAATACATATTCTATTTTATAGGTATAGTAATGATATTGGATATGTTTAATATAAATACTACATCTATTTTAGCAACTGCAGGAATTGGAGGTTTAGCCATAGGGTTTGGGGCTCAATCTTTGGTCAAGGATATTATTACAGGATTTTTTATACTATTTGAAGATCAGTTTTCTGTAGGAGATTACATTAAAGTAGGAGAATTTGAAGGAATAGTGGAAGAACTAGGGGTAAGGGTAACTAAATTAAGGGATTTTTCTGGAGAACTTCATATAATACCTAATAGTAATATTGGAACAGTAACTAATAAAACTAGAGGTGCTATGAGAGCTTTAGTTAAAGTTAATGTATCCTATGAGGAGGACATAGACCATGTAATAAAAGTGTTAGATGATCTATGCAAGGAAATAAAGGAAACCAATGAAAACATAGTAGATGGGCCTACTATATTAGGAATTAGTGATTTAGGAGAGTATGGTATGGATTTAACTATAGTTGCAAAGACCAATCCCATGGAGCAATGGAGTGTGGAGCGAGAAATTAGGAAAAAAATAAAAGAAACCTTTGATAAAGAAAATATAGAAATACCTTATCCAAAGAGGATTGTATATGAAAATAAATCTTAGGAGGATTAAGCGTGATATTAAAATATGAAGTTGGAGATATCATAACTTTAAAAAAAGCCCATCCCTGTGGAGAGAATAGATGGGAAATCTTACGTACAGGAGTAGATATTAAATTAAAATGTCTAGGCTGTAATAGA
>JAAZMG010000191.1 GCA_012798935.1 Tissierellia bacterium
AAAGATTTATTTAAAGATACAAAGGATATAGATCCAAAGTTAAAAGGATATGTATCCATTGCCTATGGACTTAGAATAGTTGAAGGAGCAGGTGGCAAATTAAATCCTAAAGCGGAATTGAAAAGGGAAGACGGAGCCAATATGATTTACAACTATTTGTTTAGAGGGAAATAAGACAAAAATTAAAATCAAAGCCGAAGATTTATCTTCGGCTTTAAAATTTCTCAAAAACATACAAGGGTTTTGTGATAATATGTAGAATAGTAAGATAGATAACTATTATACGAGGTCGGTGAAAGTATGTACAATAAAATCATCAGATTTATGGATAACTATTATACAAATAGAAAGAGGAAACGATTTTATATTGAAGAATTGGAAGAGCACCTTGTTCATTCCTATAAGGGGAAAAGTGGGTATGAAAAAAATGGTGGATATTTAAGTTTATATAGAGGGTTGATAAAAGCAAAAGAAGCAGGATTAGTTAAAGAAATAAAAAACTCTAATTATAATGGGATGAATCCTCCTTTAAGAAACCGATGGGAGATAGTTATTAAGGAAAAACCTAATTTATGGGATAAAAGTGAAATGTTAAAGATGTCAGATCTTTTAGACTTTAGCTATTATGAAAGACATCCAGAGTATCAGAATCATAAGGAATGGGAGTATATAATAAATATATATAAATTTTTAAAGAAAAGAGAAAATAGACAGTGGGCTAGTGTAGAGGAAAGGTCTCTAGAGCTTTTCTACGATGAAAAGTTTTTATATCCTAGAAGAAAGGATAAAATTGACAATAAAGTACTTATAAGATTGAACATCTCCAATGAAGATTTAAAGATGAAAAAGTATGGAGAGATGTTTATATATTGGAAAAGGGGAATAGAAAAAATTAAAAAGGTAATAATCCTTGAAAATCACTCTACCTTTTTTTCCTATAAAAGGGCCTGTGAAATGGGGATTAATATTTTTGGGCAGATGCCTGATTTACTCATATTTGGTCAAGGAAAGAAGATAATAAATAGTTTTTCATTTATAGAAGAATTAGCCTCACCTTTAGAATTGGAAATACTATATTTTGGAGATATAGATCCGGAAGGATTTAAGATATATAGAAGTTTTAAGGAAAGATATAAGGATTTGAATATTAAACTGCAACTAGAAGCTTATGTACATCTTCTTAATATTTCAAATAGGAAATATCCCTGTGTAGGTCAAAAGAAAAATTATAAGGATTTAAACTTTGTATTAGACGAATTCTGTAGTCATTCTTTGGATCGGTATGGAGAAAAGCTAAAGGAGTTATGGGCGATGAATAATAGAATTCCTCAAGAGCTTATAAATTATGAATATATATTGAAGGGTGATATACATGGGGACTATTGAAAAGGGTTTTTTTGATAGAATGAAAAAAATTGAACCCATAAGAATGTTAGGTACAGGTATGGATGTAGGAGAACTTAATGAACTTGCCCATGAAATATGCTTTCTTCTTTTACTAAATATCTTTAGAAGGGAATTAACAGAAAATCCAAATAGGACAAGGGTAGATATGATTCAAATAGTGGAAGAGATAGTTAGGGAAATGAAGATAGAAGCTTCAATAGAAGATGTTGAAAGGATTGTGGATGGTACCCTATGGTATAGGGATCCTATAAGACAAGAAAATTTTAGCTCTACTATTTATAATGAAGAAACAGAAAATAGAGAAGAATATGTATTTAGATATTTAAAAGAGGATAGAGAACATAGCCAATGGGAACAAGGAGGACCTACTGTATATATGCTAACTGAAGAGTCCCAAGAGATGATATTTATAACTAGGGAAATACTAGAGGAATTTGGATTTGATATAGAGCAGTTTTACACCCTTCAGTTGATTAAAACGGGAAATTTTACAAAAGCTCAAAATAGCATAGATAATCTTATAGCTAGGGTTAGAACTTTAATTAGGAGAGAGAAAAACTATAGACAGGACATGGTAAGGGACCCTCAAGTTATTTTTTTTGATAGGCAAAGGAACCCAAGAAAGACAGAAGAAGAGATAAGAAAACAATTTGAAGATGAACAAAAGGTATTTGATGATATGTTTTCTTGGAAAAGTAGATATGATTCACTTCCTAGGGACAAAAAGCTAGAAGCAGAGATTATGTTTGAGAATTTAGAAAAGGCAAGAATACTCCACGATAATTTAGCAAAAGTAGTTATGGAAAATATAGCCTATGAAATGGAGGTACGAGTAAAGTACCCTGAAAGCTTTTGGAAAACTTCAAATATTAGCTTTAAAAAAGATATTTGGAAAAATACCATAGTGAAAAATGGACTTAAAAATTTCGAACAGTTGGAATACATATTGTCCTCCCTTTTTTCTCCAGAAATTGAATTCATATTTCCCCTAGACTGGGCTTGGGATGAGCAGATAGTAATAAGCTATTCCTCAGAGGAATTGGAGTTTGAGGAAGAAATAGAGGAGGAAAATTATTTTACTGAAGAAACGGATTGGGAATTGATTGTTGAATTGTGGGAAGGGATATTTGACATTCTATTAAAAAAAGGGGAGTTTTCCATAGAAGAATTAAATAAAATAGACAATAATATAAAGAGAAAATGGCTTATGCAAAGGGAAAATATTGAACTATTTATGATGTTCGCTATATCTGAAGTAGTTTTAGCCCCAAATTTTGAAGGTATAGATGAAAGGTTAAAGCTTTTTAACTTGTTGTGTCAAAAGGATGAAAGATATAAATCCCTTAATGGGAAAAGGCTAAAAAGTAAAATTGAAAGGGATAAAAAACCACTTTTATGGGAAGAAGTGTTTATATCTCCCTATACCATATATCTAGAGGAGTGATAAAATGGGATATTCAAATGAAAATCTTCAAAAAGCCTCTAAGGTTTTTTTCTATCTTTTAAAGAATAAAATAGTACCTGTCAATGATGCTTTAGGCAACGAATATATGGAAAATCTTGAAGTAAGAGAAATAGTTAAAACCATGGCAGATGAAGCTGAATTATTGGTTTTTCATGCTGGTGGCAATATACATTTAGTAAGTAGCCCTAATGATTCTATTTTTTCTACTTCTTATACTCATATGAAAAGTAAATATAAAGGATTGAAGAGAAAAAAACATTTCTATTTAGCAAATATTATTATATGTATATTTTTGTCGGAAATCGATAAGGAAAAGTTTATTAGAGTTAGAGCAGAGGAAGAGGGCATATCCTATTATAAACTAGAGGATATTATTACAAAGACCATTGAGTCTTGGAAAAAAAGAGCTGATGAAGAAGAAAATTTCACAAAGGATTGGGCCTTAGCCATTGATGATATATATACCCTATGGATGGTAGAGTTTTCCTATTCTAAACCTTCAAAAAGTGAAGAGCTTCCATTTAGTATTTCATTAGATACGAGGCTCGGATTTATTCATGAAGCCTTAAAACCTCTTAAAGATGAAGGCCTTATTCTTACCATGATTAAAGAATCTAGAATAATACCTAAGGAAGAACTTTATGAAAGGATGGATTATCTATACCATAGGCAGGAAAGATATGAAGAGATAATGAATCTTATAGAGGATACTAAGGAGGAGTTTGAAGATGCCTAGGATTTCTAAAATCAGATTGGTTGGTTGTAAATATGATGGGTTTAAAAAGGGACATAAAAACTCCATATATGATTTAACTAAAGATGGAGAACCAGACCATACCCTTTTCACATTAAAAAATGGTGGAGGGAAAGGGGTTATGATGCAAATAATATTTCAAATTATGATGCCAGGAACTAGATGGGGTAAGAACAATGGCAATAAGATAACTTCCATGTTCTATGATCATAAAGGTAGATTAAATCCTTATACCTTCCATGTTTTACTTGAATGGAAACTGGATACCATACCAGAAAAATGGCTTATTACGGGAATAGCTATGAAGGCCTATAAAAGGAATACCATAAAGAGTGAAGAAGATGATGAAAAGGTTGGGTTGAACTTCTTCTTATATACCTATGAACATGAAGGAAACAATTTTTATACTATAGAAAACATACCAGTCTATGATAAGGATAATGAAAAATCTATAGAATATGAAGAATTTGAAAAATTTATTGATGAAAACAATAGGGATTTTGTAAAATATTCTCAATCTAGTGTTAGAAGGCTGGATTCAAGGTATTATGAATATATGAAAAAATGGGGAATGTATAAATCTGAATGGGAAATACTGAAGATTATCAACAAAGTAGAAGGTGGGATAGGGGATTATTTTGAAAAGGCAACAGATAATAAAGCTGTATTTGATAAACTAATACTTCCTGCCATATCGGAAAATATGAAAAACTATGATTATGAAGAAAACAGTCTAAAGGATATGTTTAGGAGCAATTTATATATAACTAAAAACTTGCCTAAATTATTAAAACGGGAAGGGGACTATAGGGATTTAATCATAGCTATAAATCCACTTATAGAAAATGCAGATATAGGTTCCAAAATTTTAGACATGAAGGAAAGATGTGTTGCTGATGGAAATGATCTATATTTTATATTAAAAGATGAAGAAAAAAATGTAGAAAAGGATATAGAAAACTGGAAAAATGAAATAAGAAAAGGAAAGAAAAAGGAAGAGGAACTTTTATTTGAAAGGGCCAATTTAGAATATGCAGAAATAAATAGGGATATAAAGGAGATTGAAAATCAAAATAAAGAATTAGAAACTAAGATAAAGGAAAAGGAAAATATAACCGACGATCTATTAAAGGAAAAAAAGCTATATGAAATAAATAAAATATTAGTATATAAAAACAAATATGAACTTTCTTTAAAGGAGAAAATAGATGAAAAGGAAAGATTGATAGAGATTTTAGATCTAGAGGATACCAAAAAAAGGGTGGAAGAATTAGATGAGAGAATAAGAGGAAAATGGAAGGATTTAAAAAATAAATGGGGATATACTCCTATTAATTATTCAAGCTATAAAAACTATCTTAATAGAGAGTTAGAAAAAGAAAGAACCAATATGGAGAAGGTAAAAACAGTAGAGAAGGGATTACAAAACGAAATAAACAAATTTTTAATCAAAGAGGAAGAGCTTGAAGAGGGATTTAAAAATCTATCAAATATATTTGATCCCTTTAGGATGAATTTTCCTGAAAAACTTCTAGAGGATATGGAAACCGAACTTAAAGATAGTATAGATAATATAAAAAAATCTAATACTGAAATAGATAAAAAAGAACAAAATATAAATAATTTAAGGATATTAAAGAATAAAGTTGGATTAAATATAGAAAATGAAAAAGACAAACTAAAAGATCTAAAAAAACAGTTAAATAGTATAGAAAAAACAGAAAAGGAGTTAAAGAGAAGGATATCCTGGGAATTAGGCCTTGACGATATAAGAGAAGTGATGACTCCTACATGGATTGAGGAAAAATTATATAAGATAGAAATTCTTTTAGAGGATAAACAAAAAAGAGTCCAAAAATTGCAAAAAGACCTTTGGGAAAAGAATATAGATAAGACTTTAAATAGGGATAGGGATTGCTGGATACCTAATAAGGACATATTAGATCTTAAGGAAAGGATAGGAGCTATAGGAATAAATGTAGAAACTGGAATGGAGTTTTTGACCAATTTAAAGAAGGAAGAGATAGATAATATATTAAAAAACAACCCTTCTTTCATATATGGATTGGTTATTAGCAATAAAGAAGATTGGAAAGTAATAGAAAAGGCTATAGATAATGAAATTTTAATCCATAGTCTAGTTCCCATATATTTAAGAACAGATATGAATCAGATAGGTGAGAAGGAATATAGATTAATTTATAATGAAGGATATAATTTTATCAATAGTTCAAATTATATTGAATGGATAGACAATATATATATAGAATGTGGAGAGATAGAAAAGACTATTGACATAATGAAGGAAGGGATTAGAAATTTAGGTCAATTGATTAATGATATTAAAAATTGGACTTTACAAAAAAACTCTTTTCAGATACGAGAGGATATAAATGAACATAAAAACAATATTGAGGACTTAGAACAAAAAGAAAGAGATATAAATAGTAAAATATATGAAGAAGATAAAAATCTAGTTATAATAAAGAATAAATTGAAGGATTTAAATGAACAAAAGGAAAGGTTAAAGATTCATATAGATAAATTAGAAAAATATGTAGAAAGAAAAATAGCAGTTGAGAAGGAAAGGATTACTTATGAAGAAAATTTAGAAAAGATTAGGGATATCAATAATAAAATAAAAGAAATAGAGAAGGAAATAGATATTATAAAGAGTAGAAAAGGGTCTAATGATATTGAATATAGGAAATGGGAAATAGAAATAGAAGAAAAATTAAAATCTATTAAAGAGGTAGTACCAGAAGCTAAAGTTGATTTTAATGCTGTGGAGGATGTACAAATTATAAATATGCCCTCCTATTATATAGAAGGAGAAGATATATTTATTGATTTAGAAGAGAGGAAGGCTTTAGCTGGCGATTTTGAAAAAAGGAATTCTCAGCTAATAGTTATTCAAAAGGATATAGAAAACTTCCATGAAAAAATAGAAAATACTATAGAAGAATTAGAAAAAATAGATAAGCTTTGGAAAAACTATAAATGTCTAGAAATGCCCTTAAATGAAATAAATATAATAATTAGGGAGATAGAAAAGAGTTTAAAATCACATGAAATAGAATATTCTAATTTAATATCACAAAGGGATAAATTAGCTGGAATCCTAGAAGTAAAAAGAGAATCTATTATAAAGATTGGAAACAAGATACAAAAGACTTTTGGTATAGCCCCTAAACTTTGGGAAGGAGTAAATCTTTTACAAAAGAATATAGATATAGAAGAGGAATTAAAAGATAATAAAAACTTTTTAAATGAAGCAGAAAATATTTTAGAGGAAAGAAAAGAATATAAAGCTAGTTTAAATGAACATATTTTTACTTTAAAAATGTATAAGGAAATAGACTTCCATAAAGGGAAGATGAACAATATATTAAAGGACAAATTTATTAGAAATCCAAGGGAAGAGGTGGAAGGATGGGTTAAAAGATATAAGGAAATAGAGGATAGATTATTAAGAGAAATTGAAAAGGGAGAAGAGCATTTAAAGGTTTTTGAAGAAAATGTTCAAACTAAAGTATATGATGAACTTTTAAAAGAAAGGATACTTAATGAAATAAAAAAGGTAAATATGGACAGATTTAAAAGGAATTTAGAATCCTTTAACAGCATGAAGAACCATTTTCAAATGGAATTAAATACCCTATCCATGGATAAAGAAAAAGCAGAACAAGCAAGAAATCAGTGGGCTATTAGGGCTTCTAAGAGGGTTTTAAAGATAATAGAATCCTTAAAAGAGATGGTTGCTGGGATGGTATATATAAATCAAAATGGATATTCTTTTCCCCTTGTAAAATTAAGAGGAGAAGAAAGACTTCCTAGAGAAGAAGAGGATATATTGTATCTATTAAAAGAATATTTTGTAGAAGCTATAGAAAAGGTTTTTGAAGGAAATGAGAATATTGAAGATATTGATGATAAAGCATTAGATGGACTTATGGGGGATAGGGCTATATTTTCTAAGGCTATTCAAGGAAGATACCCAGTCCTTATGGTTTACAAGATGACTGAGAAAAATGAATTTAAGTATGCAAAACCTAGAGATTATTATTATACAACCTGGGAAGCTATAAATAAAGGGGAAGGGGATCTGCCTGAAGGAAGTGGAGGGGAAACCGTATCTGTAAACACCTTTGTCATAATGATGCTTATGAACTATAAAAAAAGATATGTTGGAAATGAAAACCCATGGACAGTTTTAATACTTGACAATCCTTTTGGAAAAGCTTCTGCCAAACATATACTAGACCCTATATTTGAAATTGGGAATAAGTTAAATTTCCAAATAATAGCCTTTGCAGCCCCTGAAATTATAAAGGTAGAAATAAGTGAAAGATTCCCTGTATTTTGGGAATTGAGAATTGGAGATAGGGATAAGGATGGACTGGTTACTGGGAATGTAATCTATGGAGGAAGGAAGCTATTTATTCCTTAAAAATAACAAGGATTTTACGATAATATGTAGAATAGTATAGATAAGACATATTATACAAGGAGAGGATTTAATGATATTAATAAAGGAATTTGAATTTGATGCAGCTCACAATCTTGTTCATTATCATGGCAAATGTGAAAATCTACATGGACATACCTATAAACTTGTAGTAAAGCTAGAAGGGCAGCCAGATGAAGAAGGAATGGTATTTGACTTTGTACAGCTTAAAGAATTAGTTAATGAAAAAATAATAGATAAATTTGATCATGCTTATTTAAACAATATCATTCCTCAACCTACTGCTGAAAATATAGCTGCATATGTGTGGGACAATCTTATAGATGATATTAATAGGGATAATTGTAGACTTTATGAAGTTCAAGTGTGGGAAACAAAGACTAGTGGAATAGTATACAGAGGTGAATAATGTGAAGGATATACAAAATGAGGTAGATAGAAGAAATATAGCTCTAAAAAATGTGGGAATAAAGGATTTTAAATTGCCTATATCCGTTCTTGATAGGGAAGCTAAAACTCAAAAAACCATTGCCAAAATAGATGCATCTGTAGACCTTCCCCATGATGTAAAGGGTACTCATATGAGCAGATTTATTGAAATTATAAAGGATATGGGAAGTGTTTCACCGGAAAATGTTGAAAAGACCTTGGACAGGATGATAGAAAAATTAGAGTCTAAATCTGCCTATATGAAAATAAATTTTGATTATTTTATTAAAAAGCCTTCTCCAGTTACTGAAATAGAATCTTTAACAGATATAGTGTGTTCCTATGAAGGTTTTAAAGTAGTAGATGAATTTAAATTTTTAATGGGTGTTTCTGTACCTGTTATTACACTATGTCCTTGTTCTAAAGCAATAAGCGAGTTTGGAGCCCATAATCAAAGGGCAATTGTAGAAATTGTAGTAGATACCAATAGCTTTGTTTGGATTGAGGATATAGTAAAAATAGCTGAAGAAAGTGCTAGTTCTCCAGTTTATCCTATTCTTAAAAGACAAGATGAAAAATATGTTACTGAACAATCTTATTTAAATCCAAGATTTGTAGAAGATGTTGCAAGGGAGGTAGCTATAAGGCTAGAGGAAAATGAAAAGATCAATTGGTATGGAGTAGGTGTAGAAAGTATTGAGAGTATCCATAACCATAGTGCTTTTGCCTACACAGAAAAAGGTTATACCCTGTAGAGAATATTGAAAGGAGAAGTTAAATGAGGTCTATAGAATTAAAGGATGGGACAATCTATAATTTTGAAAATATGAAGATAATGGGGATACTTAATGCTACAAAAGATTCCTTTTATCCAGGTTCAAGAATAGAGGATGTAGAAAATGCAGTAAAAAGAGCAATTAAAATGGTAGAAGATGGAGCAGATATTTTAGATATAGGGGGAGAATCTACAAGACCTGGTTCTGATCCAGTAACGGTAGAAGAGGAAATAGAAAGAGTAGCTCCTGTTATTAAAGCTATTAGGGATAGGGATAAGGATATATTGATTTCAGTAGATACCTATAGAAGTGAAACAGCAGAGGCAGCTATAAAGGTTGGTGCAGATATTATCAACGATATATCGGCTATGACTTTTGATGAAAAGATGGCAGATGTAGCTGTAAAATACAATGTGCCAATTATACTTATGCATATTAAAGGGACTCCAAAGGATATGCAGAAAAATCCTCATTATGATGATGTAGTAAAAGAGGTTAAGGATTTTTTTCAAGAAAGAATAGATTATGGGATATCTAAGGGAATTAAAAGAAACAAGATGATACTTGATCCTGGAATAGGATTTGGGAAAAACTTTAATCATAATATGGAGCTTATAAGAAAAATAGATAGTTTATTTGTATTTGATTTACCAATATTATTAGCTGTATCAAGAAAATCTTCCATAGGTAAGGCCCTTGGAGATCTTCCTGTTGAAGAACGTCTTGAAGGTACTATAGCAGTTTCATGTTATGCTGCTATGAAGGATGTTGATATGATAAGGGTTCATGATGTTTTAGAAAACAAAAGGGCTATAAAAATGATAGAGGTGCTGAAATGAATATAGTTTACATAAGTTTTGGAAGTAATATTGGAGATAGAGAAAAAGCCATAGAGGAAGCCCTTGATTTAATAGATCAAAATCAAATGAAGATAACTAAAAGATCCAATATATATGAAACTGAGCCTTATGGTTATACAGAACAGCCAGTATTTTTAAATGGAGCAGTGGAAGTAGAAACTAAACTTACTTGTAGGGAAGTGCTAGAGAAGCTTCTTAATATAGAAAAGGAAGTTGGACGGGTTAGAAAGTTTAAATGGGGACCAAGGCTTATTGATTTGGATATTATATTTTTTAATGATGAAATATATGATGAAGAAGATTTAAAGGTTCCCCATACTGATATGCAAAATAGGGATTTTGTTCTAAAACCTTTAAATGAACTATGCCCAGACATTATTCACCCTGTTTTGAAAAAGACCATTAAAGAGCTTTTAGAGGATTTAAAAATGAGTTAAAGAAAAGTTTTTCTTCAACTCATTTTTTATTTTTATTAATCTAAGCATAGAATCCATTTATTTCTTTAGACTTTCTATATTTTAGCATTAATACTGTAAAAATAAGAAGGATTTTTATAAAATTTGTAGAAGTAGTTAAATAATAGAAAATTATTGGAGTATAAGTATACATTAGGTGATTTCATGATTAATGATATTAAATTAAAAGAAGATAAAAATAAATTAATCTCTAATAAATTACAGAATTTTATTTGTGAAGCAGTTAATTCTTTAATGACTATAAATCAATTGGAATTAGAATATATTGTATATAAACTGTTAAAAAGTAAAAAGGTTCCTATGACAAAATTAGAAATAATAGACAGGCTATATTTCTTAAAAGAAATAAAGATTGAAAACCTTGAACTGATTTTAAATTATTATAATTTTATCCACATGGGTAAAGCTGGATATTATTACTCAGAGGAAGAAAAAAGCATTGAAAATAATATATTTAATATTATATATAAAATCAAGTATATAGAAGGGATAGATATATGTACATTAGTATGTAATTTACTTTCTAAAATGGGGAAACCGTTAAGTGTTCATGAGATTGAATTTTACCTAGATACAATTATTAAAATTGATGAAGAAGAATTAATAGAAATAATGTCAAATTGTAATGATTTTAAACTTGTAGGATATAATACCTATGCCTTATCTAAATGGGATAAATATAAGGAAATTATATATGATTTTAATATAGATATAAATAGAGTTAAAAAACATTCTAATATTACTAGAAGAAATTGGGAAATATTTAAAATGTATGAGCTTAATACAGAAAAAACTACTTACCAAAAGATAGGACAACAATATAGTATAACTAGGGAAAGGGTTAGACAGATAGTAGGTAAGGTCAAAAGGAAGGTCAGGCATCATATATATAAAAAACAATTTGAAAAATATATCTATTTTGTAGATGGATTGATTATTAAAAATGGTCTACTATGTTTAGATTATGAAAAACATATTATACAACTTAAGGAAGTCTTTGGTGATCATGACATAGTTGAGGCTATTAATTTGCTAAATTTTATATATGATAAATTAATAATTATTGATAATAAATATTGTTATCAAAAGGATAAATACTATAGGATTGTCAATTACCTAGATTATCTAGTAGAAAAATTAGGAGAATCTTTTGTTGGTATCAAGGAATTAAATTCTATTTATGATGAGCTAAGAGTACAAAAATGGAGAGAAAAAGAATTGATTAAATTGCTTATTAATAAGGATAGTAGATTCCATATAGATAAAGTTGGAAATACGTGTTATTTTACTAAAGAGTCCTTTGATAGATATTGCATATTGTATAGTATATTTAATAAAATTGATGAGCCAGTTCATTATTCCATAGTAATGGAAGAATATACGGATATTATTGGAGAAGATACAAATCCTAGACTTATATTATCGTATCTGGATAGAAGAAAAGATTTGTTTGTTAGAACTTTTACAGGAACCTATGCTCTAAGGGAATGGGGATATGATGAACATGTTTTTACTATAGACTTAGTTATTGAATTGTTGGAAGAAAAACAATGTGTAATGCACTATAGCGATATATATGAATTTATAAAAGATAAAACTCAATCTAAAAAACAAACTGTATATACTTTAATGCAATTTGACGATAGGATTGCTTCATTAGGATGTGGCTATTACGGATTGACTTCTCAAGTTGAAAAGAATTCAGCTAATCTAAAATATTATTCAAATATAGTAGCTGAAGATAATAAGCGAAGACTTGGGTATTTGCTAGGGAAAAGCATTAATAAGTATGGAAATACTACTATTACATACAGAGTTACAGAAATTATGTTTAACAGCTATTGTATAAAAATACCAAAAGTTTTTAATATAGAGCTAAATAAAGATATACATTTATTTGATTGCAGATACAATAGATACTATTGTAAGTTTTATGAAACTGAAAACAACTTATATGGAATAAATAGCTTTTTTAAACAAAATGAAATAGAAGAAGGAGAAATAATAATTTTAGAAATTATTTCAACTAATGTTATCAGAATATTTAAAAAAGAGGAGTATAAAAAGAAATATAAAACATTTGATAGTAAAAAATATGAAAAATATGTTGATATATTAGTAGATAGAGATGATGAAATAATTGAAATTGTAGATTTAGAATCGCTAATAAAATTTGGATTAAAATATGGATTTGTTCATTATGAGGACTTAAAAAAAGTAGATATATCATCAAAATATGACGATTTATTTGAACTAATGGCTGATTTAGATGAAAGAGGAGTTAGATTCAAATGAAGGTTAGGTGTTTTTATGGAAAAGATAGAAACAATTGATTTTATAGATGAAATATATAAAGAAATGAAGAAACTTGATTATGCTATGAGTCTATTTATTGCAAAAATAAAGTATAAAAATATATTTATGAAGGAAGTAGCAGAGGATTATATTAAGTCGCTTTTATTGAAGGATGGAAGATTTGTATTTATTAATGAAAACCAGTTTTTTTTGAGAGAATCTATAGAGGAAATAATGTCTATTTATGACGATGATATAGATGATGCTGAAGAATATATCAAAGATAAATACTTTGTTAAAAATGTTCATAGAGAAACATTGTTAACCTCTAAATATGATAGTTTGAATTTAAAATTTGGCAATAAAATTTATAAGATATGTGATATGAAAGATTTTAATAAAGTGATAAAAAGAGAAGGATTTATTACATTTAATGTAGCTAATGTTATTTCAGAGCATTTCAATTTAGATTATCATTCATTATTAAGAGAGATGGATGAAATTAATGTTCGCATTGATAATGAGGAGAAATTTAAAAAAGAGTGTGTTGTATTAAAAAATAAAAGATTTAATAGAGCTAGTACGACAATTATAGATAACAAAGAAAATATATTGTTAATTGATTTTCGCACAAATGAATTAGTAGCAAGTATTATGGCTTTATACTTAATTAATAAAGGGTATATTGAAAATCATAATAGCTATTTTTCAAATAAGCATATTAGAGGCCTATACAAGATGAATATTATTGATGAATATAATAAAAATGACTATATTAAATTAACTAACATTGGGGAGGAATTAATTAAAGGTTTTAGTATGTTTTTAGATAAAAATTTCTATACAATAGATTATTTAATGGATAAGATAAATAATTGTAAAAGTACAAAAGAATTAGCAAAGTCTAAAGTAGTAAAAAAATTGGATAATGCAAATTTTTGGGAAGCCATTTCATATCCAATTAGGCAGATATATCTACATAATGAATACTCTAAATTACTAATACAGCTAATTAGTAAAGCAAATAAAAGTGAAATCTATAATCTAGGAGATATTTTACTATTTCATCTATATAATGGCAGGAAGGAAGAAATACGAAAAATTTTTGTTGGGGAAACTGCTACATCCGGTCTAAAGCCCATTAAAGACAATAAGGATATATGTTTAAAATGTGAAGGATATAAATGTTCTAGAAAAGTTTACATAACTAAGACTAAACTTCTATATTATAGATGCAATTATGTAGATACATATATTAAGAAGATTCATAAGGACTTAGATTATTTGGATATGATTATGAAAGATTTGCTGATAATAAAGTTTGTTGTGCCTTATAATCTTACATCAAAAAATAAAATTTTTATGAAAAATATAAATTTGCTTGATAAAAAGAGCAATGTTTTACATAAAAAAGATGGGGAATATTGTCCATTTAAAGACATTTGGATTTTGAAGGAGAAGTATCATGATACGGTGGTGTAAAAATTGCGAATATCCAACCAAAAATAAAGTATGTAAATTATGTAATGACAAAACGACTGTATTAAGTAAGAATGCAGTACCTGTTTTTATTTATGAAAAGAATATCATATCGTATATTATCAATAAAGATGTGACAGACAAGACAATTTGGAATTTAGGTAAAAATTATTACTTAATTGATGGAAATAGAAAAGATATTAACTATTCTAAGATAATGAATGATGAAAAAGAATTAGCTAACATAAGAAAAAATATATTTGAATCAAATTTAAAAGGGAATGTTGAAGATTTTAATAATTTTATTAAAGGGAATGAAGAATATTTAAAGGATTTAGTTGTTGAGGCTGATTATTATATTAAAGATGTTGTAAGAACTTATAAACAGCATCAGCTTATTATTTCATGGTCTGGAGGAAAAGATTCTACAGTTATATCAGATCTTGTTACAAAATCACTAAGTTTTCAAAAAATACTTCATATTTTTGGGGATACAACTTTAGAATTTCCCACGACATATGAATATTTTGAGAGATTTAAAAAGAATAATATATTTATACCTTTTATATGTACAAGTTCAGATAAAGGTTTTTTTGAATTATGTAATATTTTTGGACCTCCTAGTAGGATAATGAGATGGTGCTGTTCAATATTTAAAACAGGTCCAATATCTAGGGAATTTAATCAAACTATTTCAGGGAACATATTAACTTTTTATGGTATTAGGAGAAGTGAATCAGCTTCTAGAAGTAAGTACCGAAGAACTGAAAAAAGTCCTAAAATTCTAAGACAGATAGTATCTGCTCCTATAATAGATTGGGATGATTACGATGTTTGGTTATATATTATTTCTCAGAATTTGGATTTTAACAAAGCTTATGAATATGGATTTAGAAGGGTAGGTTGTCTATATTGTCCTAACAATAGCATGTGGTCAGAATTTATAATGTCAATATATTTTAAGGAAGAATATCAAAAATGGAAAAAATATTTATATAGTTTTGCAAATAAAATTGGCAAACAAGATTATATTGAATATATTGATAATGGAAACTGGAAGGCGAGGCAAGGTGGTTATGGATTAGATAATTCCATGGTACAATTAGAGAATATTGACTGTAATTTATATGATAATGCACAAAATTATATTTTAAAAAAACCTGTAACCAATGATATAGTTCAGTACCTAAAACCTTTAGGAGATATGCAAGTAATTGAAGAACAAGGAGAATATAAAGTTACAATAAGTCATTTAGAAAGGGATGACATAATATTCCAATGGATGGAAAGTAGTGCTATTATTAAAGTAATATTTACTTCTGATAAAAATATTTATTTAATGAATCAGAGGGTTGAATGTCAACTTAGAAAATATCAAGCTTGTATTTTATGTTCAGCTTGTGATAGTGTTTGCCCATTAGGAGCTATAAGTACAGTGGATAGGTATATAGTATCAGATAATTGTATTCATTGTGGAAAATGCATATCTTATTTTACTGGTGGATGTTTAATGAATAAGACCTTATATAAATCTAAAATATAGAAGGAGAATACATTATGGAATTTGGTAAACATGGAACTTTTTATTTAAGAAATGGATGGATAAGTAAGGCAATTAATGTTTTGGAAAAGGAAGAGAATAAGTCTATTTTTTCTCCAAAGAATATGGGGAAAGCTATAGATAAATTAGGTATTGGAAGAGCAATGGTAGTTTCTTTAAGATATTGGTTAGATGTATTTGATATTACAAAAGAAGATAGAGAAAACAATGAAATAATCAAGAAATTTACAGACTTTGGGGAAATATTAAAAGATGAAGATAGATATTTAGAACGAAAAGGTACCTTATGGCTTCTTCATTATAAATTAGCAACAGCTAAAGAGAAGGCCACTACTTGGTATTGGTTTTTTAATATATTTAAATTAAATGAATTTGATGATGAAATATTTATCAATAATTTAAAAGAGTATATTTACCAAAATGGAAATAAAAAGGTTTCGGACAATACTTTAAAAAAGGATTATCTATGTCTAAAAAATACTTATTTATATGAGAGTTACGTAAATGGTAATAGGGATATAGAAGACATTATTTCTTCACCTTTGAGAGAATTAAAGTTGATAACTAATATGGGAAAGCGAAAAACATATTTCAAAACCAAAGGTAATATAAATGAAATTGCTCCTGAAATATTTTATTATACAACTATTCATGAAATTCCAAAGGAAGTAAATCAAGTATCTATAGAAGATTTAACATATAAAGAAAAATTTCCTGGGAAGGTGTTTAATTTAAATATGAATGATATTTATGATATAGTAAGTACTTTGGAAAATAAAAACTATGTGAAGATTAATAGAAGATATGGTAGTAGTTATATTGAAATAATAGAAAGAAATGAAAAGGGGATATTATCAAATTATTATTCTAACTATAAAATAGATTAAGGTGATAGAGTGAATAAATATAAAAAATTTGTACATATTTCAAAAGATTTCGTACCTGCTATTAAGGTAGAACATCATTTATATGATATTGAAAAGTTGATGAGTTATATACCAACAGAAAAATCTATAGATATAATAAGGAATTTCTGTATTAATGAGAATGGTTCCAATGTAATAATAGGTTCCTATGGCAGTGGCAAATCCCATTTAACGACTTTGTTAGCAAATATAATGTCTGGACAATATAAATCAGATGAATATAAGAAACTAAGTAATAGAATAAGAAATATAGATGAAGAAACAGCTGATTTATTTGATAAAAGGATAAAAAAGAGAAACAAAAGGTTTGTTATAATACCACCCTATAATTCTGAGAATTTTGAACAAGCAATATTATTAGGAATTTCAAAAGCTTTAAAAAGAGAAGGATATGAAGATGTTGTAATTGAAAGTTCATTTTCTAAGGTAATCAAAGAGATAGAAAATTGGGAGAAAAATTTTCCTCAAACTCTTGATGAATTTAATCATATAATTGAATATGAATATTTTACCAAAAAGGAAAAATTTATTAAAGAAATAGAAAGTTTTAATGATGAGTATTATCAAATCTTTTTAGAGATATATCCAAAAGTAACATCAGGAGCACAATTTTTTCATTATGATAATCAAAATATAGTAGAAATATTAAAACAAATAAACATTGAGATGATTAAAAATGGATATATAGGATTAGATATTATATTTGATGAATTTGGTAGTTTTCTAGAAAATAATATAGATAGAGTAAATATTACCTTAGTGCAAGAAATTGCAGAGTTAGCAAATGATAATAAAAACCGAATATCTTTTTATATAGTTACTCATAAAGATTTAACTCAATATGGAAGTAGAATTTCAGATGAAATTGTCACAGAGTGGAGAAAGGTGGAAGGGAGGTTCAGAAGATTTACATTATATCAAAGTTCATCTGATATTTATGAAATTATTTCAAATGTATTAATCAAGGAAGAAACGTTTAATAGTTTTTATATTGATCATAAGGACAAGTTTACAAATATGTATGAGAACATATTAGCTCTTCCAACTTTTAAAGAATTATCAGAAGAAGAAATATTAAAATATATAGTTAAAGGTTGTTTCCCTCTATCTCCTTTAGCTGCATTTTCATTACATAAATTGACAGACAAAGTAGCCCAGAGCAATAGAACCCTTTTCACTTTTTTAATATCTGATGATGAAAATTCATTGGGATATTTTATAATTAATCAAAAGGAGAATTTTTGGGTAAGTGGAGATTTAATATATGATTATTTTGAACAATCAATTTGGGGAGAAAATAAGAATAGTAGTATATATAAGGTATGGAAAGAAACAAGTGATGCAATTAATAAGGCAGATAGTATAGAGATAAATATTAAACTTATTAAGGTTATTGGTCTAATTTATATAATTGATGATTTTGATAGATTAAAACCTAATTTAGAATATATTTCATTATTATTGCCTCAATATACAAATAAAGAAATAGAATTAGCCTTAGATGAACTTTTGAAGAAGAAAATAATACTATATAGGAAAACATATGATTCCTATAAATTTTATGAAGGTAGCGATTTAGATGTACAAGATTATATGAGTAATATTATTGAAGACAACAAAGGGAACATTTGTATAGTGGATATTTTAAATCAATATTTTTTACCCCTACCTATAATATCTAGAAGACATAATGACAAATATTATGTGAATAGGTATTTAGAAAGTAGATTTGTTAAAATGGAAAACTTAGAACCTAAAAAAGTATATAAAGAATTAGAAGATAAATTTAAGGATGGATTGGTGTATTATGTAGTCCCAAACAATGAGAAAGAAATTAAAAATATTATTAAAACTAGAAATAATTTCAATGAAATTCCTAATTTAATAATATTATTACCTAGGAAAAAGATAACAATAGAAGAAATTGCTATGAAATATTGGGCAATAATCAACATGTTAGAAGATGAAGAATTATTAAATAGTCAACAGTTTTTAAAAAACGAATTATTACTCTATGAAGAGGAATTATCTAGGCAAATATATTTAATATTATCCAGGTATTTTAATAATGAGTTTAAAAATGTTTATGTAATAAACAAAGGTGAGGTTTTATCTGAAGTGAATAATAGATACATATTACAAAAAAAGGCTTCAGACATTATGGATGAATATTTTAAGAACACAGCTATCATCAACAATGAAATGGTTAATAAAAATAGATTAACACCTACTATGAAATCTGTAGCTAGAAAGGTTATAAATAAATTGTGGGATTCTATAGCTAATAATAAGGAATTCAAATTTAGAAAATTTTCTGCAGAGGATACTTTAGTAAGGACCGT
>JAAZMG010000018.1 GCA_012798935.1 Tissierellia bacterium
AGATGGGGAAATAAACAAAAAACTTACTGTAAAAGCTCATAAATTCAGCAAAACTGCTGCTGAAAAAATTGAGGCTGCAGGAGGAAAGGTAGAGGTGATATAAATGCTTTCAACTTTGAAAAATGCCTGGAAAATACCAGATATTAGAAAAAGAATCATCTTTACCATATTAATGCTATTAGTAATTAGATTAGGATCTAGTATTCCAGTGCCATATATGGATAAAGAAATTATAAAAGAGATATTTGAAGTATCTCAAGGAGGAGTATTAGAATTTCTTGATTTAATGGCAGGAGGAACGTTTAGTAATTTTACTATATTTGCATTGAATATATACCCATATATTACAGCATCTATCATTATTCAACTCCTTACTATTGCTATTCCAAAATTAGAAGAGATAGCAAAAGAGGGAGAAGAAGGCAGAAAAAAAATGGCTCAATGGACTAAGTATGGGGCTGTAATATTAGCAGCAATACAGGCAATAGCAATGACTAGAGGATTCTTTCACCAGGCAGTAAGGGCAGATGGCTTTTTACAAAACACCATAGTAATAATATCTTTAATAGCCGGTACATCATTTTTAATCTGGATAGGGGATCTTATTACAGATAAGGGTATTGGCAATGGTATCTCCCTTATTATCTTTGTTGGAATTATATCAAGAATTCCTTCTGAGATTGCAAAATCTATAGGATTAGTAAGAGTTGGAGCATTAAGTGTAATAAAATTAATTATGTTTGCTATAGTGGCTCTTCTAATAATAGCAGCAGTAGTTGCATTACAAGAAGGGGAAAGAAGGATACCAGTACAATATGCAAAAAGGGTAGTAGGAAGAAAAATGTATGGTGGTCAAAGTACCCATATACCATTAAAGGTATCTATGGCAGGAGTTATTCCTGTAATATTCTCCACTTCATTGTTGGCTTTTCCTCAAACCATAGCATTGTTTTTTAAAGGAGAGCCATCGGAATGGATAACTAAGTATTTAACAGTTCAAGGTAGTGTAGGTATTTGGGTTTATTCAATACTTAATGTATTGTTGATTGTATTTTTTACGTATTTTTATACTGCTATTCAATTCAATACAGTTGAATATTCTAAAAACCTACAACAATATGGTGGTTTTATTCCGGGAATTAGACCTGGTAGACCAACTTCAGGTTATTTAGATAAAGTTATATCTAGAATAACTTTTGTAGGAGCCATGTCCCTTGCATTGATAGCATCAATGCCAATTATTTTATCCCATATATTTAAACTAAATGTTAATTTTGGTGGGACAGCAATAATAATTGTAGTAGGGGTCGCACTTGAAACCGTAAAACAGATTGAATCACAAATGTTAATGAGACATTATAAAGGTTTCTTGAAATAGGACAATATGCTCTACTAAAGTAGCTTCGAATTTATTTTTATTCGAAGATATCCATAGGAGATGATAATATTGAGACTAGTTTTACTTGGGCCTCCTGGTGCAGGCAAAGGTACTCAAGCATCAGCTATAGTTAAAAAATATAATATACCTCATATATCAACAGGGGATATATTTAGGGCTAATATAAAGGCGGGAACAGAATTAGGCAAAAAAGCAAAGGAATATATGGATAAGGGCTTATTAGTTCCTGATGATTTAGTGGTATCCATTGTAAAAGAAAGACTTGCAGAGAATGATTGTAAAGAAGGGTTTCTTTTGGACGGATTTCCAAGAACAGTAAATCAAGGAGAAGCTTTGGATATTGAATTGGAACAAATGGGATTAAAACTAGATAAAGTAGTAAATATAGATGTGGAAAGAGAAGTATTAATTGAAAGAGCTATAGGGAGAAGAATTTGCAAGAGTTGCGGGGCTACTTATCACATTAAATTTAACCCTCCAAAAGAAGAAGGCATCTGTAATGTTTGTGAAGGTAAATTATTTCAAAGAGATGATGATAAGAAGGAAACTGTAGAAAGAAGGATAGAAGTATATCAAAAACAAACTAAACCTTTAATTGATTATTATACTAAAAAAAGGTTAATATTAAATGTAGATGGATCTAAACCAATAGATATACTTTTCGAAGAAATAATAAAAGCTTTAGAATAATAAATTAAGAGAAAGGCCCGAGCCTTTCTCCAATTAGTTAAAAAACATACCATAAACAAAATACCAGTAAAGAGGTGAACTTATGTATTCAACTGAGGACATAACTACTGGACAGGTGGTTAAGTCAAGAGCTGGTAGAGATAAGGGTAATATTTTTTTAGTATTAAGTGTTGTTGATGATAAACATGTTTTGATTGCAGATGGTAATTTGAGGAAGTTAGATAAACCAAAGAAAAAAAAGGTAAAACATTTGACAGTATATAATACAGTATTACCGGAATTGAAATACAAGCTAGATAACAATATAAAAATAAATAACGCTTATATTAGGAAATTGTTAGAACCTTTCAACAAAAGCTTTTAAAATTGTTTAAATAGGAGGTTCGATAACTGAATGTCTAAAAAAGATGTTATTGAAGTAGAAGGTACGGTTACAGAAGCATTACCTAATGCAATATTTAAGGTAAAGCTTGAAAATGGTCATGAAATATTAGGCCATATTTCTGGGAAGTTGAGAATGAATTATATTAGGATACTTCCTGGGGATAAGGTAATAGTTGAATTGTCACCCTATGATTTAACAAGGGGTAGAATAACCTGGCGAAACAAGTAGCATAGGAGGGATTTAAGTGAAGGTAAGGCCATCAGTAAAGAAGATGTGTGAGAAATGTAAAATTATTAGAAGAAAAGGGAAAGTAATGGTTATTTGTGAAAATCCAAAACATAAACAAAAACAAGGTTAAATTTATAAGATAAATAACGGGGTTGTTTATTGATATTAATTGAGATAACTAGGAGGTGCAAATAGTAATGGCTAGAATTGCAGGTGTTGACTTACCAAGGGATAAAAGAGTAGAAATTGGTCTAACTTATATTTATGGAATAGGCAGATCTAGATCCAATGAAATATTAAAAAAAGCTGGCGTAGATCCAAATACAAGAGTAAAGGATTTAACAGAAGCTGAAGTTAATACTATAAGAAATACCATTGATAGCTACCATGTTGAAGGTGATCTAAGAAGAGATGTTGCATTAAACTTAAAAAGATTAAGAGAGATTAACTGCTATAGAGGAATAAGACATAGAAGAGGACTTCCAGCAAGGGGACAAAGAACAAAAACCAATGCAAGAACATGTAAGGGTCCTAAGAAGTTAGCTGGTAAAAAAAGGTAAAAGATAGATAAAGGAGGGAAGCTAAGTGGCAGTAAAAAAATCTAAAACTACTCGTGTTAGAAGAAGAGAACGTAAAAATATAGAGAGAGGTCAGGCCCATATTTCATCAACATTTAATAATACCATGGTAACTTTAACAGATTTGCAAGGGAATGTTTTATCATGGGCAAGTGCTGGACAATTAGGATTTAGAGGTTCGAGAAAATCTACTCCCTTTGCAGCACAACAAGCGGCAGAAGAGGCTGCAAAAAAAGCTATGGAACATGGTTTGAAGAGTGTTGAAGTATATGTAAAGGGACCTGGCTCAGGTAGAGAAGCAGCTATAAGGTCTCTTCAAGCAACGGGTTTAGAAGTAAATCTAATTAAAGATGTTACTCCTATTCCACATAATGGTTGTAGACCACCGAAACGTAGAAGAGTTTAATATAGGAGGTGTAAGGATATGGCAAGATATACAGGTCCAGTATGCAGATTATGTCGTAGAGAAGGACAAAAGTTATATTTAAAAGGGGATAAATGTTATACGGATAAATGTCCAGTTTCAAAGAGGAATTTTCCACCAGGACAACATGGACAATCGAGAAAAAAAGTAACAGAATATGGGTTACAGTTAAGAGAAAAACAAAAGGTTCGTAGATTTTATGGAATACAGGAATCACAGATGAGAAAATACTTTGTTATGGCAGATAGAATGCAAGGAATTACAGGTGAAAATTTACTAAAGATATTAGAATTAAGATTAGACAATATAGTATATAGATTAGGATTTGCATCATCGAGAGCTGAAGCAAGACAGCTTGTTACTCATGGGCATTTCACAGTAAATGGGAATAAGGTTAGCATTCCATCATCTGTTTTGAAAGTTGGAGATGTTGTTGAAGTAAAAAATAGAAGCAAAAACAGTCCTAAATTTAAGGAACTTGTAGAAAACCACAGAGGAAATGCTGTTAGATGGTTAGACGTTAGTCCTGAAGAATTAAAGGGTAGAATCGTAGCTGAGCCAGCTAGAGAAGACATTGATATTCCAATAGAAGAACACTTGATAGTTGAGTTGTATTCTAAATAATAATATCTATAATAGAATCAGTTGCCCTCGTCCTTTGATAATATTATATGTAAGGAGGGTTAATGTTAATGATAGAAATTGAAAAACCGAGGATAGAGATTGTTGAATTAAGTGAAGATAACACTTATGGAAAGTTTATTGTAGAACCCCTTGAAAGAGGATATGGTACCACTTTAGGAAATGGCTTAAGACGAGTACTATTATCATCATTACCAGGAGCTGCTGTATCTTCCATAAAGGTTCAAGGTGTATTACATGAGTTTTCAACGGTACCAGGAGTATTAGAGGATATTCCTGAGATAATACTAAATATAAAGGATATAGCAGCTAAGCTATATTCTGATGAGCCTGTAATATTAAGATTAGAGGCGGAAGGGCCACAGGTAATAACTGCAGGGGATATTATTACAGGTCCTGATGTGGAAATACTCAATAAAGACCATTATATAGCTACCATCAATGAAGATGGAAAGCTATATATGGAATTAGAGATGATAAGAGGTAGAGGTTATAATGTTGCCGAAAGAAACAAAAGAGAAGGGCAACCAATTGGTGTAATTCCCATAGATTCTTCATTTACTCCTGTAAATAAAGTTAATTTTACAGTTGAAAACACAAGAGTAGGACAAATTACGGATTATGATAAATTAACACTTGAGGTATGGACAGATGGTACTATGAAACCTGATGAAGCAACTTCCTTGGGAGCAAAAATATTAACAGAACATTTAAATCTATTTATTGGATTAACAGACCATGTTAATGATGTAGAAATAATGGTAGAAAAGGAAGAAGATAAGAAGGAAAAAGTGTTAGAGATGACAGTAGAAGAATTAGATCTTTCGGTAAGATCTTATAATTGTTTAAAGAGAGCTGGCATAAATACAGTAGATGAATTAATTCAAAGAACAGAAGAAGACATGATGAAAGTAAGAAACCTTGGTAAAAAATCTCTTGAAGAGATCCAAGGGAAACTTTCTGAATTAGAACTATCCTTAAGAAAAAATGATGAGTAGTAAGGGATGAAGGAGGGATACAAATGGCTACATTGAGAAAGCTTGGTCGCCGTACAGATCACAGAAATGCTATGCTTAGAAATCAAGTAACAAGTTTATTAAAGCATGGTAGGGTAGAAACAACAGTTACTAGAGCAAAAGAAACCCAAAGAATGGCCGATAAAATGATCACTCTTGGTAAAAAGGGAGATTTACATGCTAGAAGGCAAGCTTTAGCATATATATATGACGAAGATATTGTAACCAAATTATTTGATGAAATAGCACCAAATTACTCTGAGAGGAATGGTGGATATACTAGAGTATTAAAATTAGGTCCTCGTCAAGGGGACGGAGCGGAAATGGCTATTTTGGAATTAGTATAAGGGGTGAGGGATTAAGTAGGGGAGACCTTTGGTCTCCTTAAACAAATTACTTAGTCCCTTTTATAATATATATGTAATAAGATTTTCGAATTTCATATGTTTAACAGGTTTATTTAATTGAATTGATTTTGAGGCTGTGTTATATTAGATTATGTAAGTAATTAAAAGTTAGGGGATTAATATGGAACAATATATGATAAAAATGGAAAATGTTAAATATGAATATAGCTCTATGGGAGAAGACAGTCAATTAATGGCCATTAATAGTATAAACATAGCTGTAAAAAAGGGTGAGCATTTGGTAATTCTCGGTCATAATGGTTCTGGTAAATCCACATTGGCTAAACTAATGAATGGGTTACTATTACCTACCGAGGGTAATGTATATGTGAATAATATGAATACAAAAGATGAGGATAAAGTATGGGATATAAGAGAGACGGCAGGAATGGTTTTCCAAAATCCAGATAATCAAATGGTAGCAACTATAGTAGAGGAGGATGTAGCTTTTGGTCCAGAAAATCAAGGCATTCCTTCTTTGGAAATTAGGAAAAGAGTAGATGAAGCATTAAGAATAGTAGAGATGACAGAATACAAAAAGCATGCGCCACATTTGCTTTCAGGGGGACAGAAACAAAGAGTGGCTATAGCAGGAATTTTAGCTATGAGGCCAGATTGTATTATACTAGATGAACCTACAGCTATGCTGGATCCAATAGGAAGATTGGAGATAATAAGCACTATAAAAAAGTTAAATAAAATAGAAAAAAAGACTATAGTTCATATAACTCATTATATGGATGAGGCAGTAGAAGCAGATAGGGTTCTTGTGATGGAGCAAGGAGAAATTGTTATGGAAGGTACTCCAAGAGAAATTTTTAGCCAAGTAGAGAAAGTTAAAAGACTTGGGTTGGATGTACCTCAAGTGACTGAATTAGCTTATGAATTAAGAAAAGAAGGTATTAATATACCTAGCCAAATATTAACTGTAGAGGAATTGGTGAAAGCCTTATGATCATTAAAATAGAAAACTTAAATTATATATATAATCCTAACACTCCCTTTGAGAAGAAAGCTTTAGATAATGTAAACTTAAATATAGATAAGGGAGATTTTATTGGATTAATAGGTCATACAGGTTCAGGAAAATCTACCTTAGTTCAACATTTAAATGGACTTATAAAGCCAACTACAGGGAAAATAATTGTAGATGGAATGGATATTACATCTGAAGATGCAAACTTAAAAGAGGTTAGACAAAAGGTAGGATTAGTATTTCAATATCCAGAACATCAATTGTTCGAGGAAACTATATATAAAGACATAGCCTTTGGACCTAAGAACTTGGAATTAAAAGAAGGAGAAGTTCGTGAGAGAGTTAAAAAAGCTATGGAGCTAGTAGGATTAAATTTTGATGATTTAAAAGACAGATCTCCCTTCGAGCTAAGTGGAGGTCAAAAGAGAAGGGTAGCCATAGCAGGGGTTTTAGCTATGAAGCCAAAAGTATTAGTGCTAGATGAGCCTACAGCAGGATTGGATCCTAGAGGTAGAGATGAAATATTAGGAAGAATACAAAAACTATATGAAGAAGAAGGAATAACTATTATTTTAGTTTCTCATAGTATGGAGGATATTGCTAGATTAGTAAATAGGATAGTAGTAATGCATAAAGGGAAAATAGCTGGGGAAGGCCCTACGAAGGAAATTTTCAAACAAGCTGAAGAATTGGAAAAGATAGGATTAGGTATTCCACAGATTACATCCTTCATGAGAAAATATAAACTTGAAGGAAATAAAGTTAGGGATGACATATTGACTGTAAAAGAGGCAAAGGAAGAGCTAATAAATTATTTAAGGAGTAGAGGAAATGCTTAAGGATATTACAATTGGTCAATATTTTCCTGGGGATACCTTTATTCATAGGCTAGACCCAAGGATAAAAATATTAATAATAATTATGTTTATAGCTTCATTATTTTTTATAGTTTCATTTTATCCATATATACTTATTTTAGGTTTTATACTTTTAACAATTAGACTATCAAAGGTACCTATAAGGTATGTATTAAAGGGATTAAAGCCTTTGATGTTTATAATAAGTATTACCTTTTTAATAAATATATTTTTCACTAAAGGGGAAGTGTTGTTTCTATTAGGACCTTTGACTATAACTAAGGAAGGCCTTAGTCAAGGAATATTTATGGCTTTAAGATTAATATTTTTAATTACTGGCACATCTCTACTAACTCTTACTACATCACCAATATCATTAACAGATGGAATAGAAAAGCTTCTATCCCCATTAAAAAGGATTGGGATTCCAGCTCATGAGTTAGCAATGATGATGACCATAGCTTTAAGATTTATTCCTACTTTACTAGAGGAAACAGATAAGATTATGAAAGCTCAAATGGCAAGAGGGGCAGATTTTGAGAGTGGAAACATCATAAATCGAGCAAAAAACCTAGTTCCTCTATTAGTTCCTTTATTTATAAATGCTTTTAGAAGGGCAGATGAATTAGCTATCGCCATGGAAGCAAGGTGTTATAGGGGTGGAGAGCATAGGACTAGGTTAAACGAATTAAAACTAAAAAAACAGGATATTCTAACTGTTAGCATAATGGCTATATTCTTTGGATTTATTATATCAACTAAATATATAGAATATATATAAGAGGGATACTATGACTAATATTAAGCTTATAATAGAATACGATGGTACTAATTATGTTGGCTGGCAAAGACAAAAAAATGGAGTTAGTATTCAGGAACAGATAGAAAAAGCAATTAATAAAGTTACAGGAGAAAAAGTACATTTAATTGGTTCAGGTAGAACGGACAAAGGAGTTCATGCCAAAGGACAGGTAGCAAATTTTATAACTAGATCGACCATTCCTCCTAGTAGATTTAAACTTGCACTTAATAATAATTTGCCCGAAGATATAGTTATATTGAATTCAGAGAAGGTATCTGATGATTTTCACTCAAGATATGATGCTATAGGCAAAAGATATAAATATTTAATTTATAATAACCCTATAAGAGGGGCTTTATATAGAAACTTTGCATATCAGGTGCCTTACCATTTGGATTATAAAGAAATGGAAATGGCAATGAGCTTTTTTATTGGAACCCATGATTTTATGTCATTTATGGTCTCAAAAAATAATGTTAGAACTACAACAAAAACTATAACCCAAACTTCTTTAAACAAAAAGGGAAATATAATATTTTTTACTATAGAGGGAGATGGATTTTTACACAATATGGTAAGAATAATAGTTGGTACTTTAGTAGATATAGGCAGAGGAAAAATCAAAGGTACAAGTATTCCCCATATTATATCTCTAAAAAATAGAAAGTTTGCAGGACCTACAGCACCACCTCAAGGATTATATTTAGAAAAAGTTTATTACTAGGACAAATACGTCTTGACATTGATATTACCTTATATTAGAATATATAAGAGTGTTTAAAAAGAACCCGGAAACTTTTTATATAGAGACTCAATGCTGTAATAAGGAGGGAAAAATATGAAGAGCTATATGGCTAAACCAAATGAAATTGAAAGAAAATGGTATATAATAGATGCAGAAGATAAAGTATTAGGTAGATTGGCTACAGAAGTTGCTACTATATTAAGAGGAAAACATAAACCGATATATACTCCTCATGTAGATACTGGGGATTTCGTAATAATAATAAATGCAGACAAGGTAAAATTAACTGGAAAGAAATTAGAGCAAAAACAATATAGATATCATACAGGACATCCAGGGGGTTTAAAATTTATATCTTATGATAGGCTGATTAAAGAAAAACCAGAAAAGGCAATTCAACTAGCCGTTAAGGGAATGCTTCCAAAAAATAGTTTAGGAAGACAAATGATTAAGAAAATGAAAGTATATAGTGGATCTGAACATAATCATGAAGCACAAAAACCGGAAGTATATGAATTCTAATTGTGTTTTAAGAAAGGAGGACTGTAAGTGGCTAATGTACAATATATAGGAACAGGAAGAAGAAAAACCTCTGTGGCAAGAGTTAGACTACTTCCCGGTTCTGGAAATATTACAGTAAATAATAGGGATATTGAAGAGTATTTTAATTATGATACATTAAAAGTTCTTGCGAGAGAACCTTTAACAATAACTGATACATTAGATAAATATGATGTATTTGTAAACGTAAAAGGTGGAGGATTTACAGGGCAAGCTGGTGCCATTAGACATGGTATATCAAGGGCTTTGATAAACTCCGACGAAGAATTAAAACCTGTATTAAAAAAGGCAGGTTTCCTAACAAGAGATCCTAGAATGAAGGAAAGAAAGAAATACGGCTTAAAGGGAGCAAGAAGAGCACCACAATTTTCAAAGAGATAAAGCAAAAACACTGGAATTCCCAGTGTTTTTTTACTTTTCAATATCATATTTGACAAATAACTTTCTATTTTGGTGCCTGGCACCAAAATAGAAAGTTATTTATTTTGGAATATATACAACAAGCCCAATAATATATTTCACTATGGGGGGATATTATGAAGATTATCTATATTAAAAAGGAAAATCTATATATGATATTGTCAGGTGTTTTGATTCTAATAATATTATTATTGTTGGCACTATACAAGAATAAGTCCAAACCTGTATACTATATTCCTATGATAAATAAAACAGTAGGCATAGATCCTGGTCATGGTGGAGTAGATCCAGGAGCTGTAGGGATAACTGGAGTAAGAGAAGATGAAATAAATTTAAAAATAGGGCTAAAACTTAAAAGACTTATTGAACAAAGTGGAGGGCTGGTTATTATAACAAGAGATACTAAAGAGGGTCTATATACTGAGGAATCCAAAACTATTAGAGAGATGAAGACTGAAGATCTTGAAAATAGAAGAGAAATTATAAATAAGAGTAAATGTAATATATTTTTGACTATCCACTTAAATAGTTTTGAACAGTCTAAGTATTATGGCGCTCAAACTTTTTATAAAAAAGGTTGTAAGGATGGTATGGAATTAGCAAATTGTATTCAGGATGAATTAAGGGAAGTATTGGATAAAAACAACCATAGGATACCACAGGAAAGGGATGATGTATATTTATTGAATGAAGTAAATATATCTGCAGTTCTTGTGGAATGTGGCTTTTTATCTAATCCTGTAGAAGAAAAACTACTTATTTCTGATAAATATCAAGAAAAAATAGCTTGGGCTATATATATGGGGATTATGAAATATTTTAGTAATGGAGAGGGAGATTATAAATTTTAATGTGGATAAGTCCTTGTGGATAAAATATAACTATGTGGATACAATAACATTATGTAAAGTGACTATTGTATTGACTCTTATTTTATGCAAGTTAATATGTTTACATAAGTTATCCACCTGTAGATGTGGATAATGTGGATAGGGTGGATAAAAATGAGAAAGCTAATATGGCTATTATATTAATAGAAAAGATAAAATTGTTATTATAGATACAAATAAATGAAAAAATATTAACAAACATAAATTTAAAATAGAAGATAAATTATACAAGATCGAAAAAATTTGGGCCTATTTTTAAATAATCTGTTTGACGTTTTGCTTATGCTTTTTATATCTAAGTTTTAGTATAGATAGCTTATATAATAGCTTAGGTAGTTTTAAATTGTATTTTATGAAATAATAATATTGCATTATCATTCCTTCTCTAGTATAATGAACTTAATGAAACTTTTAAAGAACCTTTGTTAAATAAAAGATTATGTTTGGAAAGGGTTTTTTAGGGTATCATACTATTGATAAAACTGAGGAGGGAGTGGTAAAATGGTAACAAAGAAAACTCCACTTTACGATGAGCATGTAAAGCTTGGAGGCAAGGTAGTTGATTATGCAGGGTGGTTCCTTCCAGTACAATATGAAGGCCTAATCGCAGAACACAATGCAGTAAGAAATGCGGCAGGACTATTTGATGTATCACATATGGGAGAGGTTGTAGTAAAGGGTAAAGATGCACTAGCTTATTTACAGTACTTAACAACAAATGATATTGGATCTATAGAAACAGATCAAATTATATACACAATCATGTGCTATCCAGACGGGGGAGTAGTAGATGATTTCTTGGTATATAAGTATGATGATGAGGAATATCTTCTAGTTGTTAATGCAGCTAATACGGACAAGGATTTTAAATGGATGATTGACCAAAAGAAAGACTTTAATATTATTCTTGAAAACATATCCGATCAAGTTGGAGAAGTAGCTATTCAAGGTCCTAAATCAGAAGAAATACTACAAAAGCTTACAGATACTGATCTATCAAAAATAAAACCTTTCCATTTTGACAGAAAAGTAAATATTTCAGGTGTAGAATGTATGGTGTCACGCACGGGATATACTGGTGAAGATGGTTTTGAGATATATTCACCAGCAGAAGGCATTGTAAAGATTTGGAATGACATACTAGAGGCAGGTAAAGAACATGGAATTAAACCTGCAGGCTTAGGATGTAGAGATACCCTTAGATTTGAAGCAGGCATGCCTTTATATGGTCACGAAATATCTAAAGAAATTACTCCATTAGAAGGCGGGCTAAAATTCTTTGTAAAACTAGACAAGAAAGAAGATTTTATTGGTAAAGAAGCTCTTAATAAGCAATGGGATGAAGGTTTGAAGAGAAAAGTAGTCGGATTTGAAATGGTAGGAAGGGGTATTCCAAGAGAAAATTATGATGTATATAAAAATGGTGAAAAAATTGGCCATGTAACTACAGGTTATATGTCACCAACACTAAAGAAAAATATTGGAGTAGCTCTTATAAAAACTGAGGAAACTAAACTAGATAATGAAATTGATATTATGATTAGAAACAAGCCTGTAAAGGCAGTAACTATTAATAAAAGATTTTATAAAAGATAATAAGGAGGATTAAACGATGAAAGTAGCTAAAGGTTTATTTTATGCAGAAGACCACGAGTGGGTTAAGGTTGACGGAGAAGAGGCTTTGGTAGGAATAGCCGATTATGCACAAGATTCTCTAGGAGATATTGTATATGTGGAGCTTCCAGAGGTTGACGATGAATTTGATAAAGAGGAAGCTTTTGCAGCTGTAGAATCAGTAAAGGCAGCAGCAGATATTTATATGCCAGTGGGTGGAAAAATTATAGCTGTAAATGAAGAGCTACTAGATGATCCATCATTATTAAATCAAGATCCATATGAAAGCTGGATGGTTAAAATTGAAATAGCAGATAAATCTGAATTAGATGAATTAATGACAAGTGAGGATTATGAAAAGTTCTTGGATGAGGAGGTTTAAACATATGTATCCTTACATCCCAAACACTAAAGATGATGAACAGAGGATGTTGGAGGTTATAGGGGTAAACTCGGTAGAAGATTTATTTAGTGATGTACCAAGTGATGTTAAATTAAATAGGGATTTAGACTTAGCACCATCAATGTCTGAATTAGAAGTAGCTAGTTATTTAACAAAGCTATCAAAAGCTAATAGTACTATAGATGATTTAACATGTTTCCTAGGTGCAGGAGCTTATGACCATTATATTCCTTCAATAGTTGGACATATTACTTCAAGAAGTGAATTCTATACATCCTATACCCCATATCAAGCAGAAATAAGCCAAGGTACTTTACAATATATATTTGAATATCAAACCCTTATATGTAATTTAACAGATATGGATGTAGCTAATGCTTCATTGTACGATGGTGGTACTGCAATTGCTGAAGCAGCATTTATGGCATGCAATATAACTAGAAGAAATGAAATAGTTATATCAAAAACTGTTCATCCTGAGTCAAGAAGAGTTTTGAAAACTTATGCTCATCTTCAAGGAATAAAGGTAATTGAAATTGAAGATAAAGAAGGGGTAACAAATATAGATGAATTAAAGGAAAATGTAACAGATA
>JAAZMG010000192.1 GCA_012798935.1 Tissierellia bacterium
CTTTTTAATCTCTTCTTTTACAGGTTCTAATTCTTTGTCTAAAATATCATTATATAAACTTAAAAATCTATTATTTAACTCTGGCAAATCCTTTATTCTATTATAGGGACTGGACATGGATATTATAATTTTCATACCTTCTATAATTTTTTCTATTTCTTCATTTAATATATAAGACTTACTTTCATCATATATTGATATATAGTGTTTGGTTTTTTCCCATATATTTTTTTGTTCTCCTTTAAAAAAGGATTTTATTGGTTTATAATCTTCTTCAAAATCTAAATAATCATCTTCGTTTTTATTTAGATGTTTAAATACATCTATAGAATTTGACATGCCTCTTGTTTTATTAATTAGACTAATTCCTTCCTTAATAACCTTTTCTCCAGGATATTCGCCACTGTCATAATTGGATTTTACCCTATTTAACTCATCTATCATATTGTCAGCATATTCATTAAACTTTTTTACCATCATATCTGTATCTTCAAATTGTATTTCTATATCAAATACTGTAGAAGATATATTCTTTAAACTTCTTATATATCTTTCATCTATTACTTCTTTTTCTTCTATCAATAATTTTTCCACATATTGTCTCTTAGTTATATAATTTATTATTTCTTCCTCTGTTTCGTTAAATAAAGAAACAGTTTCTCCATGTAAAGTAAAACTTATTTTGCCATCTAAAAATAGTTTAGCTATAACCCATTCTATATCTAAGTTTAAAAACCCATAAGGTGCTTTCAAAAACCTTTCTTTTACTTCTTTTAATGATATTTTACTATGGTTTTTAGTTCTTAATTTTATATAGTCTAATACTTCTCTTATTCCATTTTCATTAGGATTATCAAGTACACCTAATTGTATATCTTTATTGTCTCTACTTTTAAATAATTTTTTAATATCAACTTGATCCATAGGCCTATCTATATAATCTAATTTATGATATACAATTTCTATTAACTTTTCTAAACTTTCCTGTACATTAAATTTAAAATCCTTACTCTTAAGTTCTAATTTATCTCCATTTAAGTAAAATTTAGCTTCTTTTAAAGCTTCTCCTAAAAATAGTTTTCCTCTATCTTGATGTTCTCTCATTTCTACACGTTTCAAAGCTCTTATTTCTTCCAATTTTGGAATATTACTAGAACTAGGTACTTGCAAGTATTTTTCTATTTTCATTTCTGTTCTTATTTCATCTATAAAAGCTCTATCATTTGGTAAATCTACATAGACTTTATTCTCCCTTTGACTATTCATCCTTAAAGTACTTTCTATTCCATTTTTTTCTGAATTAGGAGTTATTATATCTATTCCTATATCAAAAGCTTGAGTAGTCTTATATGGCTCTCCATCTATAAATCTATTGAATCCAAAATTATATCTATTTCCAAATTTATTGTAGTTTACTCTGTCTTCTGAAAAGATTCCTGCATATATAATTTCTGAAATCTTTTTTGTAATAGCTTGAGTTTCAATATGTTGTCTCTCTATTTGTCTATTTATTTCCTGTTCTTCATTAGTTAAGAATATATATAAATCACCATTTTTTTGTACCAATGTCTGCCCAACTAAAACATTTAGTGCCTTTTCTACCTTATCTTTAAGTTGAATTCTGTCTTCATTTATATTAGATACCATAAGAGTAGTAATATTTTCTAAATTAGCTTCTATTTCTTTCACATACTTAATTAAAAATAGAGTCTTTAATACATTTACATTGAAATTATCTTCTTCTCTACTTGGATTTATATAATCATTTTCTAAAGCTTTTGTTATTACTGCTGAATGACTGTGATCTAAAAATTTATCTAATCCATCATAGAATATATTAAGTGGAACTATTTCTCCATCTTCTTTATCCATTATATTCTCTGCACTCTCTTTGAACAAAGCTAACATGGAACGTTCCCCTTCTGAAAGATGTTTGCCACTTGCTCCATGTTGTCGTATAGATGTAAGTATACTACCAAGTAAATTAAATTGATATGGTATAAAAGGATATACTTCACAAAAATCTCTTTTATTTTCATAAAGCTTTTTCTCTATTCCATCATTAAATATAATTAAATTTTTAATTATGGTTTCATTGTTTTCATATAAAACACCTAAAGTTTCATTGGCTGTTTCTGTTTTTTCCAATATACGAAGTTTAATGACTTCGTCTACATTGGCAGATGTTAAATTAAGTCTTGTATCGAATCTACCTTGAATCTTTGAAAAATCCCTTCCTTTTACTTCTGTTATAGAATCTATATCCTGTTGACTTGTTACTACTATCCATGCTTTTCCATGGCAAGTTGTTCCTAAATCTTCCGTTATAGTCTGCAAATTAAGCATTAAATCAGTATTGTCACCTATATACTGTCCCATCTCGTCTACTAAAAATACTATATGATGATTTCTATCTTTACTATCTAAATATTCTTTAACTAGTTGTGAAAATTTTTCTATACTTATTTCATAGGGTCTTGTTGTAGTCCTGCTCCAATCTCTAGCAGATTCTTGGCTCATAACTCCCATCTCTGCTAAAGTCTTTACCACTTTATCTTTATGGAATTTAAATTTGTGACGATTTTCTATCCAGTTTAAACCATGTAAATCCTCATATCTATTTTTAAAATCTTCATATATTCCATCTTCTGTTAATTGCCTTTCTAAGTCTGCTAAGTGAGGGTCAGTACTAAATCCTTGCATTTCATTGAATACCCTTAAAAATACATTTAGTATTGTATCTTTACCTTTAGTTCCTGCAGATTTGCTTTTGGAATCTATATTGAATAAAACTACGTCTGTAGAAGTATTACATGCAAGTTTCATATCTGCTAATACCATAGGGTCCTCTATTTTTCCATCATCTAAAAAATAATCAAGGGCTTTTTTACCTTCTACTTCACGATTCTCTAACAAATATGATAGTATTTTTAAGAAGTGGGACTTACCACTTCCAAAGAAGCCAGATATCCACACTCCCATTTTGTCTGTATTCCCAATTATCCCTTTTTTATAATTACTAAAAAAGTCTCTAAAATGCCTTTGTAGTTCTCTAGTTACCACATATTCTTCTAATTCTTGCTTAATGTTTTCCTCATCATCTTGTCCCACTTTAATAACACCTTGAATATCTCTATTAATTGGCTTTGCAAACATGTCTTTAATTTTCATAAATAATATCCCCCTTATCTTATAAGTGGAAATGCTCTATAATAATTTTCATCTTTGAACTCTGAAAATAGCATTAGGCTTTGTCCATCATATTTACCTGGATAAAAAAGCACTACTGGAGCCCTATCAAATACTAGATGAAGTTTATTTAAAATTCCATGAGACCTTAAAAATGGATAAATTTTTCCTACTCCTGTAATAAATACAATTGAGTTGTCTGGTGTATTTTCTTCTATATAAGTATTGAAATAATTAGAGTCATAATCCATTTTAAGTAAGTCATATACAGAGCTTATTAGATAGTCCATACCATCGATTTCTTCCATTTCTATGCAGCTTTCTAGTAATCCTTCTTCTTCAATCAAGTCTATCATAATATCATATAGATCATATATCTTTAATTCATATCCTTGAGGTTTTGCTTTATTTTTGTTCTTTAAATTTTCCAGATACTTTCTTACTTTTATTTCCTCTTCAGCTGGATAATCAAAAATATAATATCCTACTTCATTACTTAGACCCTTGTTTTTCCTAAAGTCTTCGTCACTTATTACCTCTTCAATTTTTCTTAATCTTTCATCTAATGTCATCATGCTATTCCCCCAAAAAAACTCTTAAATAAGGATATAAATCATTATTTTTCATTTCATTTTCTAAATTAATATCTAAAATAGGTTTTTTTATTGTTATTGTATTTTTCTCTTCTATTATAAGATTTGCTTCCTTTAAATAGGTTTTATATGCACCTGCTAATCTTTTCTTGGTTTGTGATGTGAAATTTGCAACTTTCTCACTTTGTTCAGATTTATTTTTAAGAAATATTCTTGTATCACTATTATCAAATTTTAAATTGCCTATGATGATTTTTTCCCTATATACTTCATACATAAATTCAAAAAACAGTC
>JAAZMG010000019.1 GCA_012798935.1 Tissierellia bacterium
AAAAAGGGGATTGTATATTAGAAACATCTAAAGGAAGTGTTGATGTGAGTATTAATAATCAATTGGACGAAGTGAAAGATTTGCTAAACACTATATTGAGTAATGAGTGATATATATGGAACGGAAAATAAATATTAAAAAATACATTAATAAAGTTAACGAAAAAAGGTTTATAAAATATACAGGAAAAATAACAAAAGTTACTGGTTTAACTATTGAGTCAGATGGTCCTATTGCCAGTATTGGAGAGCTTTGTTACATATATCCATATCATGAAACCGAACCTATATTAGCGGAAGTAGTTGGATTTAAAGAGGGCAAAATATTATTAATGCCCTTAGGTGAGATGGAGGGTATTGCATCTGGAAGTACAGTAGTTGCTAGTGGGAAAACTTTAAGAGTAAATGTTGGGGAAGAACTTATAGGTAGAGTATTAGATGGATTAGGCAATCCTATTGATGGGAAAGGTTCTATTAATACTAAAAAGACCTATCCTGTTTTAAATTCTCCTCCAAACCCACTGGAAAGGATGGTTATAAGTGAACCTCTCCCTTTAGGTATAAAAGCAATCGATGGCTTAATCACTTGTGGAAAAGGGCAAAGGATTGGTATTTTCTCTGGTAGTGGAGTAGGAAAAAGTACACTTATGGGAATGGTTTCTAGAAATAGCTCTGCAGATATTAATGTAATAGGTTTAATCGGAGAAAGAGGTAGAGAAGTTAGAGAATTTTTGGAGAAGGATCTAAAAGAAGAAGGGTTAAAAAAGTCTATAGTAGTGGTAGTTACTTCAGATCAACCTGCCTTAATAAGGGTAAAAGGTGCTCTAGTTACTACGGCTATTGCTGAATATTTTAGAGATAGAGGAAATAATGTAATGCTTTTAATGGATTCGTTAACAAGGTTTGCTATGGCTCAAAGGGAAATTGGATTGGCCATAGGAGAACCTCCAGTTACTAGAGGATTTACTCCTTCTGTATTTGCAGTAATGCCTAAATTATTAGAAAGGGCTGGCAATTCTTCAAGGGGCACTATTACAGGTCTATATACGGTATT
Source organism: Tissierellia bacterium (assembly GCA_012798935.1). Classification (GTDB taxonomy): domain Bacteria; phylum Bacillota; class Clostridia; order Tissierellales; family Tepidimicrobiaceae; genus JAAZMG01. The sequence goes on from JAAZMG010000019.1 coordinate 1,054, forward strand.
AGTAGATGGAGATGATTTAAATGAACCTGTTACCGATACGGTAAGGGGAATAATAGATGGACATATAATATTGTCAAGAAAGTTAGCTAATCAAAATCACTATCCTGCTATAGATGTGCTTTCTAGTGTTAGCAGGGTAATGCCTAGTATAGTCCATGAAGAACATTTAAACAAAGCTAATGCCATAAAGGATATAATGGCTACCTATAAGGAGTCAGAGGATCTAATAAATATTGGTGCTTATAAAATGGGTTCAAATAGTAAAATTGATAGGGCTATAGATTTAAAAGGAGATATAGACGAATTCCTTATGCAAGAAACTTTAGACATATATCCATTTGAAGAAACGCTTTCAATAATGGGGAAAATATGTGGTTAATCCAATAAAGCGTAATGGAGGTACAATAGATGATGAATTTTAATTTTAAGCTGGAAAAAGTCCTTAAATACAAAAAGACTATTGAAAATTATAAAAAAAATCAATATGGTACAGTACAGCGAAGATTAAATAATGAGGAAGACAAATTAAGAACCTTTAATCAATATAAAAATAATCTAAAAAATGAGAAAAACTTATCGGCAACAAAAACAAAAGTAGGTGATTTGATGATGTACAATAACTACATAAACCATGTAGCTACAAAGATTAAATTTCAAGAGGAAGTAATTACTGAAACTAAAGAAGAATTAGAAGAGATAAAAGAAGAGTTGATTATCGCGTTAAAGGAAAAAAAGATATTTGAAAAACTAAAGGAAAATGAATATAAAGAATATCTATATCAGTTAAAAAAACAGGAAGAAAAGCAAATTGATACTCTCGTAAGCTATAAAACTAGTGCCCATCAATAGGGGGAGAAATATATGGATAGTATTAAAACTACAGGAAATGAAATTGTGGAAAAAGACAAGCCAAACAAATTAAAGTTTGTAATAATTACTATTTTCATTGTTATACCATTATTAATAGTGACTTTGTTTTACTTTAACAATAAAACATTTAAATCTAGGGTGAATAATTTACTAGGGAAATTACCGGGGGCTACTGGTGAATACTTTAGAACTACTCCTACAGAAAAAGAGAGAACGGAGATGAAAGAAGAGTTAGCATATTATTATATGGGTTTGGAACCGGTTATAGTCGCCGATAAATTATATATAATCAAAAAAGATGATGAAAAATTATATAGTGAGATAATAAAATTAATGAATTCTATTTCTTCTTCAAAAACTGAAGAAATAATAAAGATGGTAAGAAATTTAGAGCTTAGGAAAGATTTGCTGTATTCAATTCATGATGAAATTCAAAGTGAAAAAGAAAGTTTTTTGATGAATGAAGTAAGCAGATTGGAAAATCAAGATCTTTTGATAACCATTAATGAGATAAAAAGAAGAATAGAAACAGATAGTGGATTTATAGAAAACTTATCAATTATTATAAATACAATGGATGATGAGAAGCTAGTTGATATACTTTATTACCTAGATGGAAATAGCAAGAACAAGATTTATCTTGTTTTAAATGATAATAAAAGATCTAGTATAGATAACAAACTATTAGTAAAAGAAGAGGAACGGACTAAGTTAGAAGATTTAGCAGGTTTATATGAATCAAAACCAGTGGAAATAGCGTTGGAAGAGATTGGCAATGTAGGAAACTATACCATTGAAGAATTGGTGATTATTTATCAAAATTTATCAATTTTAAAATCTGCAGAAATATTATCCAAGGTACACGAGGATAATTTTATACAAGAATTATTTAATTCTATTAGAAAAGAAGAACAGCTAGGTGGAGTAGAAGAATCCATTACCAATGATATCGGTAAATCCGTACAATTTATAACCGAATATAATAAAAAGGTAGATGATTTAGTATCTGTTTATGAAAGGATGACCCCAAGCAAGGTAGCTAAAATAGCAGAAAAGATGATGATGAATAATGATACCGTAACCGATTTAGAAATAGGCTCAGAACCAACTTTTGAAATATCCGATGCTTCTATAATAGCAGATGTACTATCTAGGATGGGCAAAAAAACCTTATCAGGTATTATGAACAGCATGAATGATAGAAAGGCATCCGAATTAACACAAATTTTAGCAAAGCCAATAAATAAGATAGCCGAATCCGCTATAACTGAAGAAAGTAAACCTATTGAATCGGTTGCAGAATACAATAAGAAAATAGATGCCTTGGTAATTGTATATGAAAATATGCAGCCAAAGAAAGCAGCTGAGGTAGTAGAAAAGATGATAGAAAATAGTAGTGCAGCTTCCACAATAACGGATATTTTATCGAAGATGCAGGAGACAAGTTTATCCAATATCATGAACAATATGAAGAAAGAGAATGCATCTAAACTAACCCAAATGTTAGTTAGACCATAAATTAAAATATTCAAAATATTGGGAGGAGGTGAGCAAGTGATAAACTTAAAAATTACAAATAAGGATATGGAGATGCTAACTAAAAAACTTTCCAATGCTAAAACTTTTAATAAGAATAATGGAAAAGATTTTCTTAAGATATTAGAAAACCAGAAATTTGATCTTAGGGAAATAAAAAATGCAAAAACAGATGGAGCAAAACAAAATAAAGGAAAAGAAGTGGAAAATGAAGTTAAAGCAGAAAAGCCAATTGAAAAAGATGAAAAAGTTAAGAAAGATACTAAAACAAAAGAAGACATAAAAGATGAATTGGTAGTTTTAATTAATTCTATTTATGATTTGATTTTAAAAACAGATATAGAACCTGAAGAATTAGAGGAGTTAAATTTAGAGTCTTTAAAAACAGATATAGTAGAATTATCCACTAATTTAGAGCAATTGTTATCTAATGATATTCTATCCTTTGATGAAGTTGATATGCTAGAGGCTATAGAAAAATTTGAAGATTTAATAATGTCTTTTGATAAAGAACTCAATAAAATTACTGTCAACTCAAATGATAAGACAATAAATTTACCCGAAGAAGTACTATCTGAACTAAATCAAATAAAAGATGATATTAAATTGATTATAGATAACAATAGTATGGCAATGGAAAGAGACAATATCAAATTTGAAGATGAAGAAAATGAACTAAATCTAAATAATTTAGAAAGTACAGAGATAGAATTTGAAGGAGTTTTAGATAAAGAAAAGGATATGACTACACAAAAAGAAACAATTGTAAAAAATATGGAAGTAGAAGAGGCAGAAGAAACTAAAGTAGAAGACATAGACAATAACAATCCTCTATTTGAAATAATAGATAGGTCAAAGGTACATGAAAAAACAGAAATAAAAAATGATGAATTACAAGAGGTTGACAAAAAAGAAGTAATCCAGCAAATAGTAGATAAAGTAAAACTAATAGTAGATGATTATAAACAGGAAATAAGGATTAGATTAAAACCTGAAATTCTTGGAGAGTTGATGTTAAAAATGGAAGTAGTAAAAGGAGATGTACTAGCTAAGATAATAGTGGATAATCATAGAACCAAAGAGTTAATAGAGGCTAATCTTTTTCAACTTAAAGAGGATATGAAAGAAAATGGTTTAGAGATTAAGACTTTTGAAGTGTTTGTTGGAACAAATGAAGATTTTGATAGGGAAAATGCAGAACGGTTTAATTTTAAGAAAAGGCCAAATAAAATAAAGATTAAAGCTGAGGAGTTAAAAGAAATTGAAATTTACAATGAAAATACATTAGTAAATATGGAAGGTATCTACGAAGAAGGACAATTAAATCTATTTGCTTAAGGAGGTGGTGATATGAAAGTAAATAAT
>JAAZMG010000193.1 GCA_012798935.1 Tissierellia bacterium
GTCATGAATTCCTGGGATACAAATCTTTTTATCATTGGATTCATTGTTAAACACTCCTTTAATTTTTAAATATATACTGTAAATATAAACTTACCCATATAATAGCCATGGAAACATAAATTTTAAAAATTTTCAAACAACATCCCCTTACTCAATATTGAGTAAGGGGATGTTGATAATATCTAATTAGTTTCAGTTGATACTAATTCTAGTAAATCTAGCTCTTCTAGTTTTCTTTCAGTAGGTAATCCTGTTTTTAAATTCCAATCCATAGCTTCATAAAATTCGTCTAACATTATATCAATTTTTACTACTTGACCTTTTCCTAATCCATCAGGAGCGGGTTCTTTTGTTAATCTTTCTGGAAGGGTATCATCTTTTCTATCAAAACCTTCTCTAGCATTAAATAGTCTTTCTAAATTTAGCACTCTTTCTGAACATTTTAGCATTTCTTTAAGGGTAGCTTTTTTACCTGTAGTAGCATTATAGAGCTCAGTCCAGGTTTTTCCCTTTACGGCTAAAGTAATACTTGCAAACAAACAAACGCCAAGTAGATTTGTTAGCATTGATAATTCCATTAGAGGTTTTACCCAAGCTTTATTAGAATCTTCAATAGGAGAAGGTTTTTCGTTTATACCCAGTTCTGGTTCAATATATCCTAGGGCATCAATGGTAGATGCGAAAGGTCTTAAATGGCAAGCACCTCTTGGAGATATCATATGTGACAATGCCTCTCCCTTGCTTGCTCGAACACCACAAGAAGCTATTTCCATACCTTTAACATGCATAACATATTTTATTGCATTATTACCTATTTTTTTAGCTGCCTTATAACTTCCTTCAGCTAGAATATCTCCAAAACCATCTCTTAAAGCTATTTTTTCAACCATTTTAATCATAGCCTTACTATTTCCAAATTCAAGCTCTAAACCATCAGTATCATTCTTATCAATTATATTTTTTTCATACCACTCCATAGCAGTAGCTATTGTTTGACCAGTAGATATGGTATCTAATCCCATTCTATTACATATATAATTAGCCTTTGCAATTTGATTTAAATCATCAACATAACATTTGGAGCCAAAGGCGCCAACTGTTTCAAATTCAGGACCCCCTCCTGACTCTCCTTTATATTCTCCTTCTAAAATTTCCGTATGTCTTCCACAAGCTATTGGACAACCGTAACATGGATTTGGTTTTACCTTTAAAATCTTATGATATGCTTTATACCCAATCTTATCCATAACATCGTAAGTAGTTCTTTGCCAGTTTCGAGTTGGCAATGCACCTGTAGCATTAATAGCATCTGCAAAGGTTGGAGTTCCAAAAGGTTTCAACTGTTCCCTAATAAAATCTTCATCATCTAACTCTTGTCTTGCTTTTTTAGAATATTGTTTCATAGCATCATGGTCAAACACTTCAAGTTTTGAACTACCAAAACAGGCTATGGCTTTTAAGTTTTTACTTCCCATAACAGCTCCTGATCCGCCTCTTCCAGCAGCTCTATGTGCGTCTGTAATTATGGCTGAATATCTAACCAGGTTTTCTCCAGCAGGTCCAATTTCTAGAATTCTAACTTTATCATTATTAACCTCAGCTCTTATTTGTTTTTCCGTTTCTTCTGTATCCAGCCCCCATAGATTTTTTGCATCTTTAAATTCAACTTCGGAATTCTTTATATATACATATGTTGGGGTTTTACTTTTTCCCGTTATAACAATAGAATCATATCCTGCTTTTTTTATCATAGGTGCTATGAATCCACCAATGTTAGTCATGCCGATTGTACCAGACAAAGGTGATTTGAAACCAATACATAGTCTTCCTGAACATGGGGCTCTTGTTCCAGTTAATGGTCCTGTTGATAATACAAGTATGTTTTCATCGTCTAAAGGATCTATTCCAGGTTTTAGACTATCATAGATAATTTTTGCTGCAAAACCCTCCCCTCCTATGAATTTTTCATACCAATCCTTTGGTATTTGGACTAACTCTGTACTTTTGTCGGTCAAATTGATTTTTAATATGGTTCCCTTGTAACCGTGCATATAAATCCCCCTTTATAATTTATTTTAATAAAAAAGTTCATCTATAAGGCTTGATAACCTTAAGATGAACCCCTTTGCACACTGGCAGGTATAAAAATTGCTTTTTATACCCTAACGTTTCAAAATGCTAATATAGCTTTTTGAAATCGGAGTGTAAAAATATTTAATTGTAGGGTTTATTGCTAAATTGATTACTAGGATATGTAAAACAAAAGGAAACTAATTCCATACTCCTTTACCATATTATAACATACAGCCCTAATATTGTAAAGAAGATAAAGCTTACGGGTCTATACTATATTTATGTATTAGAGATAATATTATGTACCATACTTTATTATTATAGGCGAAGGTATAGTAGTGGATCATGATATAAAAATGAATTATGATCAAAGAGAATTTGCACTTTTAGTAAAACTTGTATAATTCCTTATGATTGTTAAACAATAAAACTATACAGATCTTACTAGTATATAATCAAAAGGAGCTCAAATTTTTGGCGAAGCTATTACAAGTATAAGGGAGCCGAGTTTGTTTGACGAGGCTAGGAAATATTCTTCAAATCCTTATCAACTTGACCATTAGAAGAATTATTTAAAGATAATAAAGATAAGGGCTATTGAAATAATTTATTTAAATTTCTTAGGTGATGGAGATAGTAGATTTTTAATAAGAGCAATAAGCTCTCATTTCTAAAAAGTAGATATGAAGAAAATTAGAAGTAAGAGCTTTTTATATATCTAAAAATCTCTTACTAATATTTATATTTCCTAAAGCTACTATACATGCTCCAGTTAAGGTAGCTACGTCTACTATCCTATTAGCTTTTAAGGTTTTAACAGCATACCAGAGGGCATCTGCAAGGGTTAGCCTACCTTCTGCATCGGTATTTAATACTTCTATGGTTTTTCTTGACATGGAGCCAATTATGTCTCCTGGTTTATAAGCACCACCAGAGTTAAAAGTTAAGCCCTTTCCGACAAGAGCTAATTTATTATTGGATTTAGGATCACCTTCATAATTCATAACTATAAGTTGAGGTTCTTGTGAGGAACCTTTAGATACGGCTAAGAATGCTTCCACCCCCGCCTTTTCCAAGGTTAAACTTCATAGAACCACTCCTTTCGAATATTATTAATGGTTATAATTTTATCAGAGTATTGGATTAATCTCAAACAAAGGTGGATTTAATTTGTTTAAAGCAAGTATATTCCTTGACAACAAAAATCCCATATGATACGTTTTTAGTGTACTTAAGGGTCACCAATAAAATATAAAGGGGAAATTAAAACATGAATGGAACTAAGGTATTAGCAAATGTAAATGGTAAAGAAATAACGGATCAAGATGTATATGTTTTTTTGAACCAATTAAATCCACAAATTGCAGCTCAATTTAGAACGCCAGAAGGGGTCAAGAAAATTGCATATGAGTTGATAAATCAAGAGCTACTCTACTTAGAGGCTATTTCAAATGGTTTAGATAAGGAAGAAGCCTTTAAAGTGGAATTAGAAAAGGTTAAAGTAAATGTTTTAAAGCAATATGCTATAAATAAGCTTATGTTGGATATAGACTCAACAGAAGAGGAAATAACCGAATTTTATAATGAACATAAAGAGTATTTTCAAACTCCAGAAAAAGTACAAGCTAGCCATATACTAGTTAAAGAGGAAGAACAAGCTAAAGAGATAGCTAATGAAATAAAAGAAGGTTTGTCCTTTGAAGAAGCAGCGGCAAAATATTCTATATGTCCTTCAAAAGAAAAGGGTGGGGATTTAGGAGAGTTTGGTAGAGGACAAATGGTTCCAGAATTTGAGGAAGTAGCTTTTATTACAGAAGAAGGAAAAGTAAGCCAACCTGTAAAAACTCAATTTGGATATCATTTAATTAAGGTAGTTGATAAAAAGGAATCAGGCATTAGTCCATTAGAAGAAGTTAAAGATAAAATTACCCAACAAGTTATTGCAATGAAACAGCAAGAAAGATATTTAAGTAAAACTGAGAAATTAAAGAATAAGTATAAAGTAGAAACTTATTTTTAATTATACATCTAGAAATGAAGCAACCTTGACCTATGAGTTAAGGTTGCTTTTTATATGAGGTTTTATAAAAAAGAAGGGTTTACAAAAAAGACATAGAGGTATATAATAATAATCAAATTCGGAATGTTCTGCAAAATGAAGTGCATCAGAACAATAGTTGCAAAATAAAAAACAAGGAGGAATATTAATGTTTAAAAGGTCATTGCCAAAAGTGTTGATATTAGTATTGTTAGTGTCCTTAATTACTGGATGTAGTTCTAAAGAATCTACAGATGATAAAGAAACTGGAGCAGATGATTCCACCAGATACATATCAATAGCTACTGGTGGTACAGCAGGGACATACTATCCACTAGGTGGAGCATTAGCAAAGATTTTTAATGACAATATTGATGGAGTAACTGCAAATGCCCAAGCAACAGGAGCTTCTACTGAGAATGTTGGATTAATAGCTGAAGGTGAAGCGGAAGTAGCTTTTATCCAAAATGATATAACCTATTATGCTTTTACAGGAACAGAGACTTTTGAAGGAAAAGATAAAATAGAAAATATGCGAGGTATGGCTATGATCTACCCTGAACTAGTACAAATTCTAGCTACCAAAGAATCTAATATTAAATCAGTGGATGATCTAAGAGGTAAAAAGGTAGCCATTGGTGCTCCTGGTTCAGGAGTGGAGGCTAATGCAAGACAAGTTTTAGCAGTCCATGGAATGACTTATGATGATCTGGGAAAGGCAGATTACTTATCTTTTAATGAAGCAGCGGATCAATTGAAAAACAAACAAATTGATGCAGCTTTCATTACCGCAGGAATTCCTACATCGGCTGTTACAGAGGTAGCACAAACCTCGGATATAGTTATGATACCTATAGAAAAAGATAAGATTACAGAATTAATTGATAGATATCCTTATTATACGGAAGTTGATATTCCTAAGGGAACTTATAATGGACAAGAGCATGATAATCCTACTGTAGCAGTTATGGCCATGCTTGTAGTACCAGAGGATTTAGATGAAGAATTGGTTTATAACATGACCAAAACGTTATTTGAACATAAGCAAGAAATTGCGGACACCCATGATAGAGGGAACGACATACAATTAGAAACTGCTTTAATAGGAATGCCAATTGAAGTTCATCCTGGAGCTCAAAGATATTACGATGAAAAAGGCATCAATAAATAATAAATTAGGGAAGGGTAGTATCTTATTAGCTGCTCTGATAATAATTTTCATAACAATACTACTCTTTCCTGTTTATATTTTGAAAGCCTCTCATTATAGAGATGGAGAATATTTAAAAAGTTGGTTGGTAAAAAGAGGGGATAGCTTTTCTATAAAATATACCCATTCAGTCCAACTAACCCCTGTAATTGAAGCATACTATATAGATGAAGAAGGGGAAATTATTTTAGATGAATCATATTTTTATTCTTATGGTGCTGGATTACCATCAGATACTCCATACAAGTTTGAAACAACTAAAAATGGATTTAGAATATATGATATTGATGAATTAATGGACAACCTCATATATAGGACTGGTGCAGTTAGAGCAAATCATAAGATTAATATTAAAGGGAAGACTTATCCATTTTTAGATTTTTCAGAGCCCAGGACAGGCATAAAGTTTGAAGTAGAACAGTCATTTTTATTACAACATATACTTAAGGAGGCATATAATGTCAAAAGACAAATTAATTACAGAAAGTAATGCAGCAATGGATGTTGAACGATTACTAGAAGAATATGACGCAGACATTAGTAAATCTCGAAAACTTACTGGTTTAATTGAGAAACTAACAATTTTTATAGCTATTGCAATGTCTTTATTCCACCTTTATACTGCTAGATTTGGTACATTACTTTCTGCAAAACAAAGATCTTTGCATATTATATTTTCTTTTGTTTTAGGTTTTTTATTATATCCTGCAACTAAAAAAAGTGATAAATCAAAACCTTCTACTTTAGATTATATTTTTATTGGTTTGAGTGTAATTGTATTTGGTTATTTATTTGTCTATGTAGAGGAAATTGCCTTTAAAGGTGTAGATATAACTGCAATCGATATGGTATTTGGTGGAATTGCAATTTTATTAACTTTAGAAATTACTAGAAGAGTTGTAGGTCCAGAACTTCCTATAGTGGCTATTCTATTCCTTTTATATGCAAGATTTGGACCCTACTTACCAGGAGCATTGGGACATAGAGGTTTTGCCTGGAGGAGTATTATTAGGCATATGTATTTAACTTTAGAGGGGATATTAGGCATACCAATTAGTGTATCTTCTACATTTGTATTTATGTTTATTTTATTTGGAACTTTTTTGGACAAAACAGGAGTAGGTAGGTTTTTTATAGATCTAGCTTACTCATTAACTGGTCATTTAAAAAGTGGACCTGCTATGACTGCAGTTGTAGCTAGTGGATTTATGGGTTCTATTTCTGGTAGTTCTGTTGCAAATACGGTTACAACAGGGGCTTTTACTATACCTTTAATGAAAGAAACAGGCTATGAACCATATTTTGCAGGTGCAGTAGAGGCTGCTGCATCAACAGGAGGTCAAATTATGCCGCCAGTAATGGGGGCAGCTGCTTTTATTATGTCAGAATTTACTGGTATTCCCTATGTAAAAATTATTGCTGCTGCTGCAATACCGGCTGTTTTATATTATTTCGCAGTAGGTATAATGGTCCACCTAGAAGCATCTAGATTAGGATTAAAGGGTATGCCAAAAGAAGAACTACCAAGGCTTGGAAATATAATGAAAACTCAAGGATATTTATTGCTTCCACTATTTGTAATTGTATATTTTTTAGTAAAAGGATATACTCCCCTTTTGGCAGCATTTTATGCCATATGTATTAGTGTGGTAATTGCTATTATAGCTAGATTAGTAAAGGGAGATAAATCTTTTGGATTTAGGGAATTTTTCAGTGCATTAGAGCAAGGGGCTAAAAGTTCCATAGGGGTTGCTTGTGCCTGTGCTTGTGCTGGAATGGTTGTTGGAGTGGTAACATTAACAGGCCTTGGATTGAGAATAGCTGAGTTAATAGTTACCCTTGCCCAAGGAAAATTATTTTTAACTTTATTCTTCACAATGATAGCTTCAATAATTCTTGGAATGGGACTACCTACAACGGCAAAATATATAGTTCTTGCAACAATGGCAGTACCTGCCTTACTTAAATTAGATGTTAACTTAATGGCAGCCCATTTATTTATATTATATTTTGGAGTTATTGCAGACATAACACCACCAGTTGCTTTAGCCGCCTATGCTGGAGCAGGTATAGCTGGTGCTAATTCAATGAAAACTGGATTTCAAGCTGTGAAATTAGCTTCTGCTGCTTTTATAGTTCCCTATATATTTGCTTATGATTCTTCTTTAATACTTGTAGAAGATGTAATAGGTGGTAATATAATATTTTTACCTTTTGTTAATGCAATTCCTATGATCATATCGGCTATTATAGGTATACTTTGTCTAGCTTGTGCAGTAGAAGGATATTTAATATCAAGGTGTAAAATATATGAGAGGATATTATTATTTATTGCAGCTGTTTCTTTACTAAAACCAGGAATAGCTACAGATGTATTTGGAGTTGTTGTTCTAGTGGCTATATATTTTATTCAGAAAGCTAGAGGGAAAAAGGATGCTCCCGACATAATATAAAGTATTTTTTTAATATTAACCCTTCAAGGTCTTAAAACCTTAGGGGTTAATATTTTATTATGTTATAATTGAATTAAATTAAATAAAATATTTTAACTTTTAGATATATTGGATATGATATTTGCCCATTAGAATAACAAAATTGAAATGTCCTTATTGTAAGTCAGATTTAATAGAAGGTTTTATTAATTCAGGAAGGTATTCATTTAAATGGCATAATAAAGATGTAAATTTTATTGAAAAATATACAGTATTTGGTGGGGAAGTATTAAGTGAGAACACAATCATTAAATGTTTTAGATGTAAAGACTGTAATAAAGTTATTATTGATTTAAATGAACTTTAAAACACACCCTGCTTATTTTAGGAGTCATTAAAAGCTATAATAAATTGTTATTTAATGGTCTAATATTTAGACGAGTTATGACGCATAACTCATATTATGTATAGTAGATAATATGATATAATAATTATGAAAAGTACTATAATGTTTTATATAATTTAGGAGGTGAACAATATGGATATTATTAAAAAGTGTAAGAGCATTTTAATGGATTATGAAGATATAATTTTTGCTTATATCTTTGGTTCATATGTTCAAGGGAAGATGAGAGCAGATAGCGATATAGATATTGCAATATATTTGGAAAAAAAGATGGATATAGAGACATATCTTGAAATTAAAATGCATTTATCAGATGCTTGTAAAAGAGAAGTTGATTTAATTGTATTAAATGATGCTATTTCATTATTAAAATATCAAATTTACAAAAATAATATATTATTGTTTACTCGTGATAAAACTATAGAAACCAGGTACAAAGTGAAAACTTTATTTGAATATAGTGATATGAAAAGATATCTAGATTTATCTTATAATAAAACTATAGATAGATTGAAAGAAGAGGTGGAATCCAATGGTTGATGTAGAAGTAATTAAACAGAGATTAAATCAATTATCGGCTTCTTTAAATAAAATTGAAAGATTCAAGGATATATCTTTAGAAGAATTTTTAGAAGATGATATTATACAAGATGTAGTAGAATATAATCTGTTTATAGCCATAAATATGATGATTGATATTGCTACTCATATTGTAGTAGATAATAATATGGGAAATCCAGAGACTTTGGGAGAAGCGTTTAGTATCTTAAATAAGGAGAAATATTTGAACGATGATGAAGCTAAGATTTATAGAAATATGGTAGGTCTTAGAAATATACTATCTCATGAATATCTAAAAATAGATAAAAGGATAATATATAGTGTTTTAAAGAATAATTTAGTTGATATAAAAAAATTTATTATTTTTATCAATGAAAATTTTATTTAAAGACTAATACATTAATTTTATAAAAGCAGTAGATTTGTTATGGTAAAATCTACTGCTGTTATTTATAATTTATATATCGTTCATTAAAGGGAGAGAAATCTATGATAATGATGTGGAATAGAAAGGAAGTTTTTGTTGGACATTCTCTACAAAGTTTTAATGAAGTCCGTTATACACTTTCTTCAAATGGGATTAAATATAAATATAAAGTAGTAGATAATACCAGTCCAAGTTATTTTGGTTCATCGAATCGAGCAAGAACTGGTACTTTTGGTATAAATATGGATTACTCAAAAACATATTACATATATGTGCATAAGAATGATTATGATAATGCTTGTGTATTATTAAGAAACTAATTTAATAGAGTATAATTTGTATTTTTAACTTATATTCAGCATTAAATAAAAACTTATTATATTAAAAAATCAGGAGGCGATAAAATGAATATTCCCAAAAGAATAAAATTTGCAAACTTGCCAACTAAAATAGAAAAATTAGAAAGATTAAGCAATGAGTTAGAGAAAAATATTTATATTAAAAGAGATGATCAAACAGGAACTGAAATATCGGGCAATAAGATAAGAAAGCTTGAATTTGCCGTTAAGGAAGCTGTAGATAATGATTGTGATTATTTAATTACCTGTGGTGGAATACAGTCAAATCATGCTAGGGCAACAGCTGCTGTGGCTGCTAAGTTGGGCATGGGAGGTTATCTAGTGTTAAGGGGTACAGAAGATAATAAAGTCGAAGGGAATTATTTTCTTGAAAGGATGCTAGGAGCAAATATACAATTTGTAACGCCAGATGAATATAAAAACAATAGGACTAAAATCATGAATGATATTAAAGCCCAATTAGAAAAAGAGGGACATAAAGGTTATATAATTCCTGAAGGTGCTTCTAATGGAATAGGTTCTATAGGCTACTATAAAGCTATGGAAGAAATATTAGAACAAGAGAAAGAAATGGGAATAAAATTTGATGCAATAGTTGTTACAGTAGGTTCTGGTGGTACCTATTCTGGTCTTTATTATGGGAACCAAATTAAAAATAATTCTGCTACTATTTATGGTTTTAATGTTACTGCCGATAAAGAACATTTTCAAAAGGTTATAGAAGGTTTATTACAAGAAATTCCTATTTATACAAATAAAGAAATATCTGCAAATAGGGATAATATAGATATAATTGATGGATATGTTGGTTTAGGCTATGCTTTGAGTAAGCCTGAAGAAATTAATTTTCTCCATTCCTTTGCAAAACTAGAGGGAATAATATTAGATCCAGTATATACTGGTAAGGCAATGTTTGGTTTGGTGAAGGAGATTAAAAAGGGTAGATTTGATAAGCATAAGAATATATTATTTATTCATACTGGAGGATTATTTGGGTGGAATAGTGATCAAAAGGGATTGTTTGAAAAAGTTTATTTAGAATAAAAGGAGAGAATATAATTGGAGCATGAAAACAAATCTATATTTACTAAAACACATATAGTAATGATTTTAGCATTAATAAGTTGTTTTTTATGGGGAAGTGCTTTTCCTTCTGTAAAAATAGGGTACAAGCTGTTTTCAATAGGAGTTCAGGATACTTATGAAAAAATAACCTTTGCAGGTTACAGATTTTTCTTGTCGTCTATGATGATATTTATATTTTGCATTGCAACAGGGAAATCTTTAAAAATAAAAAAGACAGATATCCATAAAGTAGCACTTCTAGGTCTTATACAAACTACAACACAATATATATTTTTCTATATAGGTATTTCAAATACTAGTGGAACGAAAGGTTCTATTTTAGCTGCTACAAGTACATTTTTTAGTGTTGTTTTAGCTCATTTTTTTTATGATGAAGATAGATTAACTACTAGAAAAATAATAGGAGTAATATTAGGATTTATAGGGGTGGTCATTGTAAATATAAGTGGTAATAAAGTTCAAAGTGGATTTACATTTACAGGGGAAGGATTTGTTCTAATTTCAAGCTTAGTAGGTGCTTTAGCAGGTATATATACTAAGAGGATTGCAAAAAACATATCTGCTTTTGCAATTTCAGGATACCAATTATTTATAGGGTCCTTACTTTTAATATTGATAGGATTTTTAGGAGGAGTAAAGGGTTTAAATTCTACTATAAAAGGGTATAGTTTACTTTTATATTCAGGTTTTATATCTGCAGCTGCATTTTCTATATGGACAATCTTGTTAAAATATAATGGAGTTGGAAAGGTAACCATATACAAATTCTCCATTCCTTTATTTGGCGTATTTCTTTCTTATATATTTCTTGGTGAAAGATTATTAGGGGCAAAGGTGTTATTAGCAATTGTATTAGTTTCTTCTAGTATAATACTCATAAATAAAGAATAGATTGGAAAAAATTAATATATTTTGCAAAGGGGGTTAAAGATGAAGAAAACACTTTCGCTATTATTAATTTTATTTTTAGTACCAGCTATAACAGGTTGTAATAAGGATTCAAATGAAAATATTGGCATTAGGGGACAAATAAGAGAAGTGTGTATAAATGAAGAAGATAGCTTAGTATCAACCTTCTTAATAGAGGGAGAAATAGAAGATGATACTACATATGATAGTGCTAGTGTTACCGTGAATAATGACACGGAGATTTATAAAGGTGAAGAGAAAGCTACTATAGAAGATCTTGAAGAAGGAATAACTGTAGAAGTAGTTTTTGAAGGAGCAGTAGCAGAATCCTACCCAGTACAGGGAACAGCCAAGAAAATAAAAATATTAGAGGATTAAATAATAAGAAAACCTAAGTGAAATGCACAGGAATTAATTCCTGTGCATTTCACTATCTTTATAACTAAAGTTGATCTATACTAACTCCTGACATCTTTAAAGCTCGTTTTACTATACTATAAACAAACACAGTGCCTATGCCATTTACTAAAATAGTAGGAAGAACTACGGATACCATTAACACTCCCATTGGTACAGGTAGTCCTGTAATCAGAAGTGCAGATAGTAAAAATACTGTTCCACTTATGAATGTCCCTAGTCCTCCAATTAAGGCCACTACAAAAGAATTAATCTTTTTATGTGGAATATTTTTGATTACAACAAATAAAATTAAGCATGTAAACAGTTTATCAATTATATTAGGTATTTGGCCTCCTGGGAAAGAGGTAGTCATTGCAGAAAGTAAGCCACCTAATAGACCTGTTAATATGGCATTATGAAAATTACTATTTAACAAAAGGGATATAAATACAAAAGCTAATAGAAAATCAAATTTCATTCCTCCTAGTATCCCTGGTGTAATTTGATGCAAAACAAATCCAATGGTTAACAGTAATGCTGTGAAAATATTGTTTCTTAATTTCATAATAATTCTCTCCTTTTTTTGATTTATTTTTTTATATTTCCAGTCACTTTCTTCTGTTCACAACATACCATTCACCACCTTTTTCAGTTATTTTACTTAACAAATAAAAAAAGTCTTTCAATCCCTATAAAAAGGACGAAAGACATATTTCCGTGGTACCACCTTTGTTAGATTGTCAATAAGGCAACCTCACTTAAACAGATACGAAATCTAATGATTTGATATCCTATTTCTATAACGGGAAATCCCCGGCGTTGACTACTTTGAATTGACTCATTTCATCAAGCTTCTTGTAGCTCCATTCATTAATAAGCTAGTATCGGGCTTCCACTAACTCCGACTCGCTAGAACATCACTTATTTAACTACTACTTCTACGCATTGAATTTATATTTATTTTATACTAGTTTAATACAATAAAGTTAGAAAGTCAATAAGATATTTCTTTTGTTCCTAAATATAGTATAATGTGATTAAGGCTTTGTTAAAAGGAGGCGACTATGGCGGATTTATCTATAATAGAGAAATTACCCCAAATTATTAAAAATGGAACAGAGGAAGCAAGAAATATATTAGATAGACCTTTGGAAAATTTAATAACAGAAAAAGAAATTATTATTACAAATTCCAATTATAGAGAAATTGTGTATAAAGATAAGTGGATAAACCAACTTTATCGAGGAGACAATTTAATAGTAATTGAAAAGTTATTAAAGGAAGGGTATAAAGGTAAAATTGATTTAATTTACATAGATCCACCTTTTTTAACTAAAACCAATTATATGGGGAGAATTACAGTTAAAAATGGGGAAGAAAAAGAGATAATAGAACATTTTGCCTATAGGGATACTTGGGAAGATGGACTTATAACTTATCTTCAAACGCTATATACTAGATTATATTTAATGAGAGAACTACTAAGTGATAAAGGTAGTATCTATGTTCATTTAGATTATAGAACTATCCACTATGTAAAAATATTAATGGATCAAATATTTGGGGGAGAAAACTTTTTAAATGAGATTATATGGGCTTATAAATCTGGAGGAGTAAGTAAAAGGTATTATTCAAGGAAGCATGATAATATACTAGTATATAGTAAAGGAGAAGATTATATATTTAATGTTCAAAAGGAAAAATCTTATAATAGAGGTTTTAAGCCCTATAGATTTAAAGAAGTTGAGGAGTTTGAAGATGAACTAGGTTGGTATACCCTAGTTAATTTAAGGGATGTTTGGCATATAGATATGGTAGGTAGAACCTCAAAAGAAAGGGTAGGGTATGATACCCAGAAACCTGAAGAACTATTACAGAGAATAATTTATTCCTCATCTAATGAGGGTTCCATTGTAGTTGATTTTTTTGCTGGCAGTGGGACTACTGGCATAGTAGCAGAAAAACTTAATAGAAAATGGATAATGGTAGATAAAGGGGCTCTTTCTTTGAATACAATAAATAAAAGATTAATAGAAAGTAAATCTTCTCCTTATAATATTTTTAAGACCAAAAATGTTTTTAATGAACCAGGTAAATTATTTATAAAAAACCTGGCAATAATAGAAAATGAAGAAGGTGTAGAAGAGCTAAATATAGAATTGGATAGATATATTATTGATATAGATGAAATCGATGTCAAGGATAAATATAAGGATAAGCTTAAGGAAATATTGTTAAAAGAATCTTTGGCTTTAATAGACTTTATTGGTATAGATATAAACTATGATGGCCGTATTCCCGTAATTAGCTGGCAGGATTATAGAACTAATGATAAATTAATTATTGATTCTAATATAAAAATAATGGATAAAAATTTAAAAGATAGTAGAAAAATATATATAAAATGTGTAGATATATTTGGATTCGAATATTCAACTGTATATGAAATTAATAGTGAAAGGATGGTTATATGTCAAGAAAGTTAAAAGGAATTGAGCCAGAGAGGGTTTTTTATTATTTTGAGGAAATAACAAAGATTCCTCGTTGTTCTTTTCATGAAGAGAAGATAAGCAATTATTTAAAAAATTTTGGGGAGAAACAAGGTTTTGAAACTATTCAGGATGAAGCTTTAAATATAATAATAAAAAAGCCAGGATATCCTGGATATGAAAACAGTCCAATTGTAGTTTTGCAAGGTCATATGGACATGGTTTGTGAAAAGGAAGAAGATTCAAATCATGATTTTTCAAAGGATCCTCTTGATTTAAAAATAGAAGGAGATTTTTTAAAAGCAGAAGGGACTACATTAGGGGCAGATAATGGTATAGCTGTTGCAATGTGTTTAGCATTATTAGAATCTAAGGATATTCCTCATCCACCATTAGAAGTACTACTTACAACCAAAGAAGAATCAGGTATGGATGGAGCTTTTACTTTAGACTCTAAACAAATAGATGGAAGGATTTTGATTAATATAGACTCAGAAGAAGAGGGGACAGCTTTAGTTAGCTGTGCTGGTGGAGAGAGAAACCTGGTAAGTATACCAATAGACTGGGAAAAAAGCAACAAGGATGATATAGCCTATTCCATAAAAATTGCAGGGCTACAAGGCGGTCATTCAGGTATGGAAATCCATAAAGGTAGAGGAAATGCCAATAAGATTATAAGTCGAATATTAGCAGCTATTAAAGATGAATGTGATATTAGTCTTGCATCCATTGAAGGGGGTTCAAAAACTAATGCTATACCAAGAAATGGAAGTGCCATATTATGTTTAAAAAGGGAAGATGAAAAGATTTTCACGGAAGTGATTAAAATAGTAGAGGAACAAATTCAAAATGAACTGAAAACTTCTGATCCAGAATTTAAAATTATAATAGATAAGATAGATTATAAAATAGATAAAGTATTTTCTAAAGATAGTTTAAGTAAAGTAATAGCAGCACTAACACTTATTCCCACAGGGGTTCAGTCTATGAGTATGGATATTGAAGGATTAGTGGAAAGTTCTAATAATTTAGGTATCGTTAGAACTTTAGACGATAAGCTTACCATAGAATCTGCCATAAGAAGCTCTCTAGGCAGCTTAAAGAAAAATATAGCAAAACAAATTAAAACCGTGGCAGATATGGTAGGAGGTCAATGGGAAAGCTATTCTTCCTATCCTTCTTGGGAATATAAGAAGGATTCTAAAATTAGAGAAATATTCAGACAGGTATACAAAGGTCAATATGGGAAGGATATGAATATTACGGCTATTCACGCTGGTTTAGAGTGTGGTTTATTTAAAGAAAAATTTGGAGATATAGATATGATCTCTTTTGGTCCTAATATGTCAGGTGTTCATACTCCGGAAGAAAGACTTAGCATATCTTCAACGGAGAGAACTTACAAATTGTTATTAAATGTTTTAAAGGAGATAAAATAAATTAAAATAGTATATACTTCTATATTTAAATAGGGTATTATTAGCATATACTTATATAAAACAAATTGAAAGGAGAAAGACTATGACTAAGGAATATGATGATAATCATGAATGTGATTGTGGCTGCCAAGATGACATGGATGTAATTTATCTTACTCTTGATGACGATACAGAATTAGAATGTAATGTAATAGGAACTTTTGAGGTAGATGATTACGAATACATTGCTTTAGTTCCTGTAGATGATGATCAAGTGTTATTGTACAGATATGAAGAAGATGAGGAAGGATTCGACTTAATAAACATTGAAGATGATGAAGAATTTGAGATAGTATCTGAAGCTTTTTACACCCTATTTGTAGAGGAAGATTTAGATTTTTATGAAGATGAATGCTTTGAAGATTACGATGAGGATTTTGAAGACGAAGAATAGATTTTAAAATTAGAAAATACTTCAACTATATAGTTGAAGTATTTTCTTAAGATAGATATGAAAGGATGGTTATATGAAAAAGGAACAAAAATTTGCTAAATATTTAATAGATTTTATAGATGAAAGCCATAGTGTATTTCATGTAGTAAAAAAGGTTGAGGAAATGCTTAATAAGGAAGGGTTTAAAAAGGTTAAATTTCAGGAAAAATGGAAACTGGAAAAGGAAGGGAAATATTATGTTACTAAAAGTAATTCTGCAATAATAGGATTTATAATAGGAAAAGGTGAAATAGAAAAGGATGGATTTAAACTTATAGGTGCTCATACGGATTATCCAACCTTTAAGATTAAACCAAACCCTGAAATTACATCAGAAGGAAAATATTTAAAATTAAACACCGAAGTTTATGGTGGACCTATACTAAGCACTTGGTTTGATAGACCATTATCTATGGCCGGTAGAGTAACAATAAAAACTGATAATCCATTAAAGCCAAAACAGTTTTTATTAGATATGAAAAAGCCTATAATGGTCATACCAAATTTAGCAATCCATATGAATAGGAAAGTAAATGAAGGTGTAAATATAAATCCTCAAACCCATACTTTACCATTATTGACTATGATAGATGAAAATATCCAAAAGGATAATTTTTTAGTAGGGCTAATAGCTGAAGATATTGATGTAAATATAGAGGATATTTTAGATTTAGAATTGTTCTTGTATGGAACAGAAAAAGGAACTTTAATAGGCCCTAATGAGGAATTTATTTCTATTAGTAAATTAGATGATTTAGCTATGGTCCATGCAGGTTTATACGGTTTAATAGATAGTAAAGTAGGTAATGCTACCAATGTATTAGTTTGCTTTGATAATGAAGAGGTAGGAAGTACTACTAAGCAAGGAGCAGCTAGTCCAATGCTTAGAACTGTTCTTGAAAGGATTTCAATAGCTATGGGCAAGAATAGGGAAGATTATTATAGAGCATTATCTAACTCTTTTTTAATTTCTGCAGATATGGCTCATGCTCTTCACCCTAATTATGCTGAAAAATGTGATCCAACTAATAGACCAGTAATAAATGGAGGTCCAGCTATAAAAATATCTGCAAGGCAATCCTATACAACTGACAGCTTATCATCAGCTATTTATGAAGGAATATGTAAATCTATAAAAGTTCCAGTACAAAAATTTGTAAATAGATCAGATGAAAGAGGAGGTTCAACTATAGGACCTATATCTTCAACCCAATTGGATATTCCTTCAGTAGATATTGGAAACCCTATACTTGGAATGCATTCTGCTAGGGAATTAGGAGGAGTATTAGATCATTATTATGCATATGAATCTTTCAAAGAATTTTATAGAATATAGGTTTGTTTTAGCTTATATTCAATATTTGCAAATAAATTTGGGTATAATTAGAGAAAGCAAAAAATAGAGGTGATGGAAAGATGTACAGGCTTATTGCTATTGATTTAGATGGAACCCTATTAGATGATAAAAAAACAATACCTGAGGAAAATTCAAGGATAATATGTGAAATGATTGATAAGGGTTATGAAGTTGTTATAGCCACAGGTAGAAGGTATTGGTCTGCTAAACAATTTATAAAAGATATAGACAGCCCTTTAATTATATTAGCTAACAATGGCAATATAGTAAGGGAAACTAAAAATGATGAAATAATAATTAAAAAATATTTAGATTTAGAGGATTTCAAGATGTTAATAAAGGCAGGAAAAAAAAGGGGACTATCTCCTATTGTTCATGTAGATAATTATGATGAAGGTTATGATATTATAATTGAAATGGACAAAACTCATAAAGGCTATAATAATTATTTATCTCCAGATGAAAAAAGATATAGGAGAGTAGAAAATTATTTAGAATTAGATGATGGTAAAATATTGGCTGTTATATATGCAGGAAATAAAAAGGATATGGAATCTTTTTATTTTGATATAAATGAAAGGTATCCAAAAAAATATAATTCTCATGTTATGGAGAATATTCAAGTAACAGAAGCATTACTGGAGATAATGAATCCATTAGGTTGTAAATGGTTAAGTTTACAAGAATATGCTAAACAAAAGGGCATAAAAGATTCGGAAATTATTGCTATAGGTGATGATAACAATGATATCCAAATGATAAAGAATGCAGGTTGTGGAATAGCTATGAAAAATGCTAGTGAACAAGTTAAAAAAGTTGCCGACATTATTACTGAAAAAGATAATAATGAATCTGGATTAGCTTTTGAACTAAGGAGAGTTTTAAAAATATAAATAAAACAAGGAGGGCTCTTATGAAAAGAAAAAAATTTTTGTCTATTTTATTAGTTTTGGCAATCCTATTAAGTAGTTTTCATTTAGGGTTTGCAGCAGAGTTAGATAGTTTAACTAAATATGATATGAACATTATTTTAAAAGATAAGGATCGCATTGTAGAAGGGGAACAAACTGTAAAATTTACAAATACCTATAATACGGATCTAAAAGAACTAGTATTTCATCTCTATCCTGATGCTTATAATTCTTATGAAACTATGCCAGCTATTGGAGGTATGTTTCATATGGAAGGAAGGGAGATTACAGAAGAAGAAAAAGGTTACATAAAAATACATAAGGTATATATAGATGAAAAGGAAGCCCAATATACAGATGATAATCAAATACTTAAAATAAAAATGGAGGAACCAATAAAAACAGGCAAAGAAGTAGATATAAAAATCAAATTTACTCTAAAGGTTCCTGAAGGGAATCACCGTTTGCACCATTTAGGTGGAACCTATTCTTTAACAAACTGGTATCCAATCCTATCCATATACGATGAGAATACTAAAAAGTGGGATGAGAACCCATATCACCCTATAGGGGAATCTAATTATAGTGATGTATCCAATTATAATGTGAAACTTACAGTTCCTAAAAATATGGTAGTAGCACCAACTGGATCTATAGTAGACGAAAAAGAAGATGGTGATAATAAAACTATAACTATAAAAGCAGAAAAGGTTAGGGATTTTGTAATCCTTATGAGCCATGCATATAAGGTAAAGACTAAAGAGGTGGATGGTATAAAAATTAGCAATTATTATATGGATGATAAAGATTATCCACGGGATAATAAATCAGTAGATAAGGTTTTAGATGAAGTAGCTAAAACGGTAAAGTTTATGAATAAAACTGTAGGAAAATATCCTTATGATGAACTAAGGATAGCAGAAACCTTCTTGGGAGGAGGAGCCATGGAATATCCTCAGGTAATCCAAATGGGGAGGTATATGGATTTAAGCCAAGTAGATATTAAGGAAAGAGCTCCTTTTACTATCGAAGCAGCAGTTCATGAAACAATGCATCAATGGTGGTATGTAGGTGTAGGAAACAATGAATTTAAAGAACCTTTCCTAGATGAGTCCTTAACTGTATTTATGACAGCTTACTATTTTGAAAAGGAATATGGGAAATACCATGAAAATGGAGTCTCTTATAGGATAAGAAAATCAATATATCCATCAAATATATTACCATTAAATAGTAGTGTAGATGATTTTAATGATTGGGGAGACTATAGTGAAACTATATATACTAGGGGTCCTGCTTTCTTTGAGGATTTAAGGCAAAGAGTAGGAGAAGAAAAGTTTATAAAAATACTTCAAACCTATTATGAAAGATATCAATTTAAAAATGCAACTATAGATGGACTATTGGATGTAATAGAAAAAATAGCAGGAAAAGAAATAGGTAATGTAATGAAAAAGGCAGTTACAGAACCAAACTATTATCCAAAGGATATAGAATTAACCCAAGAAGAAAGAGCAAATTATTATAGAAATCAGGAAAAGCGTCATTTGAAAATGGTTGAAGAAGACAGGGGATTGATAATAGGTAGTATAATTCTTAGAGCTTTGGAGGGAGAAGATGTAATAATAGTAAAACCAGATTATATAAAGGAGGAAGATTCCGCTGGAATAGAACATTTCATACGGAGATTAACAGAAGATTCTAGTTTTGAATTTGATAATGAAATGAAAGTTGTAGAAGAAAAAAAGATTACGGAAAAGGATAAAAAGGGCAACTTAATATTAATAGGATATCCTGATAAGAATAGTATTATGAAAGAGATGGCTTCTAATTTGCCAATAAGAATAGATTCAGATATTATAAGTATTAATGGAGTATATATAAAAAATGAAAATATTTCAGGTAGTTTCATATTAGAAAATCCCAATAATAGCAAGAAACTTATGTTAATAATATTTTTAGATGAAAACAAAGATGTAAAGGAAGAGCCAAAAGAAGGAGAATATATATTATTTAATAATACAATTCATAAATATAATCCAATGTATCAGTCCTATGATCAGTTTATGATAGATGTAAATGATATAGAAATTAAAGGAATGTACAAATAAGAAAAGGTGAAATAAATGGACATAACAGTATATAATGTTTATTCGAAATACTTAAAAGAAAAATTTGGTGAAAAGGTATATAAACTGCCTATAAGTTTACCTATTACTTGTCCTAATAGGGATGGTTGTGTAGGCACTGGTGGGTGTATATATTGTGGTGAAGAGGGAGGTTCCTTTGAGAATCTTCCCAACACCTTTTCTGTAAAAGAACAGGTGGAAAGAAACAAAGACTATATTAAAAAAAGGTATGGAGCAAATAAATTTATTTCTTATTTTCAAAGTTTTACCAATACCTACATGCCTTTAGAGGATTTTAAAAGGTATGTGGAGGAATCAATAGTAGATGATGTGGTAGGTATATCTATATCTACAAGGCCCGATTGTATAAATGATAAATATCTTGAATATTTAAGCCATATTAAGAATAAATATAATCAAGAGATAACCATAGAATTAGGGCTACAAACTGTAAACTATCATACTTTAAAAAAGATAAATAGAGGTCATACTTTAGCTGAATTTATAGATGCAGTAATTAGAAACAAAAAATATGGTATAAGAACCTGCGTTCATTTAATACTCAATCTTCCTTGGGATAATATGGATGATACCATTGAAAATGCAAAGGTATTATCAGCATTAGAAGTTGAAGAGGTGAAACTTCATGCCTTATATATTATAGATGGAACAGAACTAGGAAGAATGTATAAAAAGGGAGAGGTATCTATAATATCAAAGGAGGAATATAAGGAAAGGGTAATTACATTTTTAGAGTATCTAGATGAAAAGATAGTGGTTCAAAGGATTATAGGAAGAGCTCCAAAAGAAAATTCTCTATTTGTAAATTGGAATGAGAGCTGGTGGAAAGTAAGAGATGAAATAGTTGCCAAAATGAAGGACCAAAATACCAGGCAAGGAATTAAATGCAATTACTTGAATGGTTTGGCAATAAAAAAGTTCAAAAATTATTAAAAAAAAAGAGGAAAAAGAAAAAAAATGTAGAATATTAGTATAATAAGGGTAATTAATAAATGGAGGTGGATTATCATGGTAAATTTTATAGTAGGTCCTCAAGGTAGTGGTAAAACAAAATGGTTAATTGAAAGAGCAAATGAAGACATGAAGGAAGGTAATGGAAACATCATGTTCATCGATGTAGATGACAACCATATATTCAGTCTAGATTCTTCTGTAAGACTTATTAACGCCATGGAGTTCAATATTAAAGATATTGAATCATTCTATGGCTTTTTGTGTGGAATAATTGGCAGAGATTATGATGTTGAAAAAATATATGTAGATGGAATATATAAGATATTACCATTAAAAATTGAAGATTTGGAAAAACTAAAAGAGATTTTAAATCCCATAGGAGAAAAATTTGGGACAGACTTTTATATTGGAGCTGATTATGGCATAGAGGAAATACCTGGAAAATTAAAGGATAATTGTATTGAATTAGCAATGGAATAGGCAGGAAACCTTTCCTGCCTTTTTCCTTTATTATCATTTCATACCATCATCATTTGGTCTAAAAGTACCACAATCGGTTTCTTCAGTACTAGAAGCATTTCTTGGTTGAATTTCAATTTTAGATGCACTACATTGATCTCCCATCACATGATAATGGCAGGTGTTAACCACACATTTAACACCATCAAGAGGTTCTTTAGTTTTATCTATATGCATAGCAATCTCCTTTCATGTTTTTAAGGTTCATAATTATCTTGTGTTTTTTTGAAAAATTTATACGAAGCAATATTTAATAATAATTGAAATAGAGCAGTATATAATATATAAAAGTTTAAAGGAGAATTTTATGGCGAAAAAAGAAAGATTGGATAAAATTTTAGCAAATATGGGATATGGCAGTAGAAAAGATGTAAAAAAGCTTATAAAAGAAGGAAGAGTCGAAGTAAATAATAAAATTGAAAAAAAGAATGACCTTAGAATAAATCCTTATAATACCTTAATAAAAATAGATGGAGAGAAAATTTTTTATCGTAAATATATCTATTTAATGATGAATAAACCAAAGGATGTAGTCTCATCTACAGATGATCCTGTTAATAGGACTGTTTTGGATTTATTAGAAGAAGAACATTTAATATTCAATCCTTTTCCAGCTGGAAGACTGGATAAAGATACGGAAGGACTGCTACTTTTAACTAATGATGGGAAACTTGCTCATGAACTTTTATCCCCTAAAAAGGGAGTTAATAAGACCTATTATGCTGAAGTAGACGGTTTTGTTGAAGAAAGTTACATAGATAGATTTAAAGAAGGGATTATTTTAGATGATGGATATAAAACTTTACCCTCAAAACTTGAAATACTGGAATCTAGTGCATTTTCAAAAGTAAAGCTAACTATTAAAGAGGGAAAATTCCATCAAGTAAAGAGGATGTTTGAAGCATTCAATATGGAAGTAGTATATCTTAAGAGAATTTCCATGGGAGGATTGGAGCTAGATAAAAATCTAAGTTTAGGAGAATATAGAGAGCTAACTGAAAAAGAAATTCAATTACTAAAAGAAAATAATTAAGATTTATGATATAATTTATATAATATATAAAATTATATTTAGATAGGGTGTTTTAATTGATGTATTATAAGAGTAAGGGTATGTTTGAAACTTTTTTTGATAATAGAAGTTCCCTTATTGTCCAGTATAAGAATGGAGATATTTCAAAAAAAGAGTTTTTAGAGTATAATTTTGATTTTGTACAAGAGATGAATGTAAAACCTTTCACAAGGGTAGATAGCTACGAAAAGGGGATGTATAATTATCAATACTACAATGTTTTAGCAAAGTATTATACTATGCTAGCCAAAGATATAAGGAGGGCCAGGAAACACAATAAATATTATACTTATTATAAAAATATGGGGAATTACTATTATAATGAAAAGGACAAAGCTACTTTACAGCTACTAAAATATTTAAAGTTCCAAGGTATGGAAGCATATTTTATACAAGTTGAATCTAGATATCTACAAGATAAGCTATATGAAATTGTACTATTAAATTATAAAGAAGCAATTTTTCATTCAAAAAGTTATTGGTTATTACAAATTTTAAAGGAAGAAGGGGTCTTTATTGAAGGAATGAAAACTTCCCTTATTGATGGATATATAAACGAAAGATACTAAAAACAGTAACGATGTTTTGTTACTGTTTTTTTGTGATATAATTTAAATAATAAAATAGAATTAAATATAATTAAGTAGTTTATAGGAGATGATATAAAATGTCCTATTTAAGATTAATACAGGGTACTTTACAAAATTTAGCTGTAACCTTAGCTTTAGCACTAAATATAGATGTGGTAATAGCTGACAAACATTTAACTAGAATAGTAGGAACGGGAAAGTTTAATAGCAAATTAGATGAAAATTGTTCAGGAGATTCTTTGTTTGCAAATGTAATAAAAACTGGGGAACCTAAAATTAATTTAAAAAAGGTAGATAGTGAAATTTGTAAAAATTGTTCTAATTTAGTTAATTGTCATGAATATGCTAATATGACTTACCCAATAAAAATAGATGATGAAATTGTTGGTGTAATAAGTTTTGCTTCTTTCAATGGTGAACAAGCAGAGATTATGACTTATAAAAAAGACGAATATTTTAATATGCTGAAACATGTTGCAGAAATGATAGAAAAAGAGATTATAAGTATAAAAGTAAAAAATAAGCTTAAACGGGATATAGCAGAAGTAAATGAAATAATCAATTGTTTAAATAAAGGTATAATTATTTTGAATTCAAAAATGGAAATTATTCATATAAATATAA
>JAAZMG010000020.1 GCA_012798935.1 Tissierellia bacterium
CTAACTTAGTTTTTTAACTGAAAATATGTTAAAATAATATATGTAAATGTAGGGGGAGTTTTTATGGTTATACTTGGAATCGATCCAGGATTGGCAATTGTAGGATATGGAGTTGTAGAATGTAAGGGGAATAAATACAAAGCTTTAGATTATGGCTGTATAACTACGGATTCCAAAATTTTGTTTCCTGAAAGATTAAAGATAATTTATGATGAATTATCATCTATTATTGATAAATATAATCCACAAGATATGGCAGTAGAGGAGTTGTTTTTTAATAAAAATGTTAAAACTGCAATAAAAGTTGGACAAGCAAGGGGAGTAGAGGTTCTAGCTGGTGTAAACAAAGGGCTAGGGATTTATGAATATACTCCATTACAAATAAAGCAAAGTGTAACAGGATATGGGAGAGCTGATAAAAGACAGGTTCAGGATATGGTTAAATTGTTATTAAATTTAAAAGAGATACCTAAGCCTGATGATACAGCGGATGCTTTAGCCGTTGCAATATGTCATAGTAGTTGCTTAAGACTTAAGGATATGTTTAAAATGAAATAATAAAGGGTGATTAGTTTGTATGAGTACATAAATGGCAAAGTAGTAGGGATTAAAGAGGATTATATAGTTTTAGATAATAATGGGATAGGATATAGGATATATACTTCAAATAATTCTTTACTTAATGTTGAAAATGGGAAAAAAACCACTATGTATATCTATTTTAATTTAAGAGAGGATGGAGTATATCTATATGGTTTTACAACCGAGGAAGAGTTAGATATGTTTAATATGCTATTATTAGTCTCTAGGATAGGACCTAAGGTTGGTCTAGGTATTCTCTCGACTCTTACCCCTAATCAAATTAAATTGGCCATATTAAACAAGGATTATAAGGTTTTATGTAATGCACCGGGGATAGGCAAAAAAACTGCCGAGAGAATAATCCTTGAATTAAAAGATAGAATAGACCATAGTGATATTACTGATGAAGCAGGTGTGGTGAAAGATACTAGTGAAGCCCAAATGGCAATTCATGGCTTAATGTCTCTAGGATATACTAGGGGAGAGATAATGAGGGTTATAGATAAGATAGATACTAGCGGTAAAGATACAGAAGATATTATAAGGGAAGTTCTTAAAAGATTATCAAAACAATAAGGAAAGGTATTGATTTAAATGGATAATGATAAGGATCGAATAGTTGCAGGTTCAATCCAAAGTGAGGATTTGGAAAATGAAATTACTTTAAGGCCTAGGTGGCTAAAGGAGTATATAGGTCAAGATAAAACTAAGGAGAAGTTAAATATATTTATACAAGCTGCTAAGGAGAGAAAAGAACCTTTAGATCATGTGTTGCTTTCTGGTCCTCCTGGTTTAGGGAAAACCACATTAGCAAATATTATTGCTAATGAGATGGGGGTCAATATTAGAGTTACTTCAGGACCTGCTATTGAAAGGCCAGGGGATTTAGCAAGCATATTAACTAATCTAGGGGAGGAAGATGTATTATTTATTGATGAAATACATAGATTAAATCGGACTGTAGAGGAAATACTTTATCCTGCTATGGAAGATTATGCATTGGATATTATAATAGGTAAAGGACCTAGTGCTAGATCTGTCCGTTTAGATTTATCCAGGTTTACTTTAATAGGTGCTACTACTAGGGCTGGACTATTAACCTCTCCTTTAAGGGATAGATTTGGAGTTATGCTTAATTTAGATTTATATGATAATTATAATTTACAAAGAATAGTTAAACGTTCTTCTAGTATATTAAATATTGAAATAGATGATGAAGGAGCTATGGAAATTGCTAAAAGGTCTAGAGGAACTCCTAGAATTGCAAATAGGATTTTAAAAAGGGTAAGGGATTATGCTCAGGTAATGGAAAATGGAATCATTACTTGGGAGGTGGCTAAGAAAGGGCTTGAAATACTAGAAGTAGACGAACTAGGATTAGATGAAGTTGATAGAAAGTTGCTTTTAACTATGATAGAAAATTTTAATGGAGGTCCTGTAGGGGTAGATACTATTTCAGCGGCTACAGGAGAAGAAAGGGTTACTATAGAGGATGTCTATGAACCTTATCTATTGCAAATCGGCTTTATCAATAGGACTCCAAGGGGTAGGGTAGTAGCTAAAAAAGGATATGACCATTTTAATATACCCTATAACAATGAAGAATAGAGGTGTTTATATGGGTTCTTTAGGGAAAATGCTTTTAATGATGGGAATAGTTTTGCTATTAATTGGTGGAATTTTAATTATTGGTGAAAGATTTGGATTAGGAAAATTACCAGGAGATATTTTTATACAAAAAGGAAATTTTACTTTTTTCTTTCCAATCGTATCCACTTTGATTATTAGCTTATTATTAACTTTGATTTTAAATATCTTAAAAAGATAAGGAGTTGAACTTATGAAGAAGGCACTTTGGGTTATATTTTTAAGCTTTTTATTTGTTGGATTTTTGATTCCAGATGAATATGTTCTAGGAAGTTCATTAGAAGACGATTATATAAGTATAAAGTTGACAAGCCCTATAAAATCTAAGAATTCTGTAAAACTATATAGTGAAAATGGCTTTTCTCTTTATAGTAAAGATGATAGATTAAATAAAATAGAATATTTTGAAACTGAGAATATAAATATTATGCTAGGGGATGAGAAAGATATAGATATATTCGATATTGATGATAATCTATTATTTTCTTTTAATCAAGAGGAAGATTTGATTATTACTTCAATGAATGAATATGAAAGAAAAGTTAAAGTTGAGGATAAAAACTATAGGGATTATATTAACTTTAAAATAAAAGATAATGGATTAGTAGTTATTAACTATGTAGAGCTTGACAATTATCTATATGGGGTAGTGCCTCGTGAGATGCCCGCTTCTTTTCCTATGGATGCATTAAAGGCTCAGGCTATAGCTGCTAGGTCCTATGCCTTAAAAACCCTAAACAAACATATAAGTGAAGGGTATAACCTTTGTGATACTACTCACTGCCAGGTCTATGGTGGACTAGATGGGGAACATAAAAATACCAATAGTGCTGTAGATGAAACTAATGGAATGGTTATTACTTATAATGGTAATATTATAGATGCAGTATATCATTCTAATAGTGGAGGATATACGGAAGATGCGGTAGAAGCTTGGGGCAATAGTTTTCCTTATCTGGTAGCCGTTGAAGATGATTTTTCCCGAGGGTCTCCTAATAGTAATTGGTCCTTTACTATAACCACTGACAAAATGAATAGCAAACTTAAAAATAGTGGTATCAATATAGGTAATATAATAGATATGGATGTTATAGAAACTTCCCCAAGTGGGCGGGTTTCTAAACTTAAAGTAATGGGAACACTAGGGGAGGAAGTTTTAAGTAAAAGTAAAATAAGACAAGTATTAGGTTCTACAGAACTTAAGAGTACTTGGTTTAATATTAAAAAAGAAGGTAATATAGAAAATAGTAAAACTGTCTATGCTATTGATGGACAAAATACAAAGCCTCAAGTAATAGATATAAGCAAATCCCACATAGTAGATGGTAATTTTAAGAAGTTTGCAACTAGAGGGATTGCAAGCAGGGCTATAGCTCGAAACAATCTTACTCAAATAGGACATAATGCTACCTCAGATGAAGGAAAATTTATAATTGAGGGTAAAGGCTATGGTCATGGCGTTGGAATGAGCCAATGGGGTGCTAAAGGAATGGCAGAATCAGGACATTCTTTTGAAGAAATATTACAACACTACTATAGGGGTGTAGACATCACATATCAAAATTAATAAAGATTTTAGCAAAGGATGAGGAAATGAAAACAGAAGATTTTTATTATAATTTACCTGAAGAGTTGATTGCTCAGCATCCAATTAAAAATAGAGAAGAATCAAAATTACTTATATTAGGTAAAAAAACAGGAGATATTGAGCATAAAACTTTTAAGGATATAGTTGACTATTTAAATAAAGGGGATTGTCTTGTATTAAATGATACAAAGGTAATTCCAGCTAGACTATTTGGAAATAGAGAAGGAAAAGATGAAAAAATCGAATTTTTATTGCTTAGAAATATAGAAAAGAATAAATGGGAAACCCTTGTAAAGCCTGGGAAAAAGGTTAAACCTTCAAATAAAATAATCTTTGGTGATGGTTTATTGAGGGCAAATGTGCTAAGTATTGAAGAAGATGGAACTCGTATAGTTGATTTTGAATATGATAGAATATTTGAGGAGATATTGGATAGGTTAGGGGAAATGCCCTTGCCTCCTTATATTAAAGAAAAGCTAGAGGATAAGGAAAGGTATCAGACGGTTTATTCAAAACACAAGGGTTCTGCTGCAGCACCAACTGCTGGGCTCCATTTTACTAATGACCTATTAAAAAAGATAGAAGAAAAAGGAGTTAATATTGCTTTTTTAACTTTACATGTAGGATTAGGTACCTTTAGGCCTGTGAAAGTAGACAGGATTGAAGAACATCATATGCATTCTGAATACTATGAAATATCCAAAGAGGTAGCAGATACAATAAATTATACAAAAAAAAATGGTGGGAAAGTAATAGCAGTAGGGACCACTACTACTCGAACTATAGAAACTGTAGCTAATTTAAAAGGAGAAGTACTTCCACAAAGAGGATGGACGGATATTTTTATATATCCTGGATATAGATTTAAAACTATAGATGGGTTGATAACTAATTTTCACTTACCAGAATCTACTCTTTTAATGCTGGTTAGTGCATTAGCTGGAAGAGAAAATATTCTACATGCCTATAATGAGGCCATAGATAAAGGCTATAGGTTTTTTAGTTTTGGAGATGCAATGTTTATTAAATAACAGGAGGAGAAATATGGCAATAAAGTTTAAAGTATTGAAAGAATCAACAGAGACCAGAGCAAGATTAGGAGAGCTGGAAACCCCTCATGGAATTATAGAAACACCAATTTTTATGCCTGTTGGTACAAGGGCTACTGTAAAGGCAATGACTCCTGAAGAAGTTAGGGATTTAGGGGCTCAGATAATATTAAGCAATACCTATCATCTATATTTAAAGCCAGGCCATGAGCTTATTAAGGAAGCTGGAGGACTACATAAATTTATGAATTGGAATGGTCCTATCTTAACGGATAGTGGTGGATTTCAAGTATTTAGTTTAGGTGATTTAAGGAAAATTACAGAAGAAGGGGTAGAGTTTAGATCCCATATTGATGGCTCTAAACATTTTATTAGTCCTGAAAAATCTATTGAAATACAAAACTATTTAGGTTCTGATATAATGATGGCCTTTGATGAATGTACTCCTTATCCATCCACTTACGAGTATGCAAAAAAATCCATGGAAAGAACCACAAGATGGGCAAAAAGATGTAAAGATTATCATAAGGATTGGAAAAATCAAGGATTATTTGGTATAATACAAGGAGGCATGTATAAGGATTTAAGACAGCAGAGTGCCAAAGAGATAATAGATATAGGTTTTCCTGGCTATGCTATAGGTGGTTTAAGTGTGGGGGAACCAAAGGAGTTAATGTGTGAAATGCTAGAGTTTACTACTCCACTACTACCTAAGGATAAGCCTAGATATCTAATGGGAGTAGGTTCACCAGATTATCTATTTGAGTCAGTTATCAATGGAATAGATATGGCGGATTGTGTACTGCCAACTAGAATTGCTAGGAATGGAACAGTAATGACAAGTCAAGGAAGATTGACAATTAGAAATGCTAAATATGCAAAGGATTTTTCAAAGCTAGATCCTGAATGTGATTGTTATGCTTGTAAAAATTATTCAAGGGCTTATATAAGACATCTATTTAATGTAAATGAAATACTAGGTGCAAGACTTGCTACAATACATAATTTGTATTTTCTAATAAAATTGATGGAAAACATTAGAAAGGCAATTAAAGAAGATAGGCTATTGGAATATAAAGAAGAATTTTACAAAAAATATGGATATATTGATTAAATAAAAAAGGTATTTTAAAAATTTTATTGAATATAAAATTAATAAAAAAGGAGGAAATAATTATGCCATCAGCAAATGCAGGAGCAAATCTAGGAGGTTTAATAGTACCAATAGCTTTTCTAGCTATTTTTTATATATTTGCTATAAGACCTCAAAAGAAAAGACAAAATGAAATTCAAGAAATGAGAGATAGTTTAAGAGTTGGAGACGAGATAATAACTATAGGCGGTTTTTATGGAAAGATAACAAAAATTAAAGATGATATAGTTACTATAGAAATGGGCTCCAATAAGACTAAACTTGATGTAACCAGATGGGCTATAGGTACTGTAGTAAACA
>JAAZMG010000194.1 GCA_012798935.1 Tissierellia bacterium
AAGAATATGGAAAAAATCTTCTACTAGGGGATTGGAGAGAAGATTATGATGGTGTAGTGTATGGAATAAGAATAGACGACAAGCTTATGTATCTATATGCAATGTATTCAGAAGTATTTGATGAGTATAATTATAATATAAAAGATGTAGATAAGGAAAATAGAAAAATAACTGTAGAAATTCCATATGGAGTGGAAACATATGAATTAAGCCAAGATAAGGCAGTACTTACTATTACCAATGCAGATGGGAAAAAATCAACCTGGAAAAGACAATAGCTAAATATAGAAACCCGGCACTAATAAGTTCATAAATTAGTGCCGGGTTTCTATATTTGTAATGCTTGATACTAAGTATTAACTTTTAGATTAATTGCAGGTATGAATATTTTTTACAAAAAACTATTGACAAGGATACTTTAATGCATTATCATATTATCATAATAAATCGAAACAAAAGCTTCGATGAGAAATAGTAAAAATACATTTCTTCTACAGAGAGTTCCCGTTAGGTGAGAGGGGCATTTGAGTGTATTTTGAACACATCTCTGAGCTAGGCACCGAATCCTATTAGGTAGTAGGCTGTCTTCGGAATACCTGCACCCGTTATAGTGCTAGAGTATAAACATATATTTGTCGTACTCGATAAGGTTGATACTGTGAGGTATCAATAAATAGAGATGGGACCACGGAGTAATACTCTCGTTCTCTAGTGTAATGCTAGAGGCGAGAGTTTTTTGTTCTTTCGAACTTAAAAAAATAAAAGGAGAGATTTAAATGAAAAAGAAAAATTATTTTATCATGTTGTTGGTTATATTGGTTTTTAGTATTGTGAGTTTAACAGGTTGCTCCAAAGAGGCAGTATCAAATGAGGATTCTTTTGAAGAGTTAGAAGAAAAAGGTGAAATAATAATGGGTCTTGATGATACTTTTGCTCCTATGGGATTTAGAGATGACAAAGGGGAATTAGTGGGTTTTGACGTAGATTTAGCAAAGGAAGTATTTAAACGAGCAGGATTTGAAGTAAAACTTCAACCTATAGACTGGACTATGAAGGAAACTGAATTAAACTCAGGCAATATAGATGTTATTTGGAATGGTTATTCCATTACTGAGGAAAGAAAAGAGAAGGTTGCATTTACCAAGCCTTATTTAGAAAACAAGCAAATAATACTCACTTTATCAGATTCCAGTATAAATAGTAAAGCAGATTTAGAGAATAAAAAAGTAGCAGTTCAAAGTGAATCTAGTGCCCTTGAGGCTATAAATAAGGAACCAGAAATAGTAGAAACCTTTGATGGTGGAGAACCAGTATTATTTGATACAAACCATGAAGCTATTATGGATTTAGAGGCAGGAAGGGTAAATGCAGTTGTAGGTGATGAAGTCCTTATAAGATATTATATTAAACAAAAAAACCCTGAAGATTATAAGATACTTGAAGAGGACTTTGGTGAAGAAGAATATGGAATAGGCCTTAGAAAAGAAGATAAAAAACTATTAGAACTAATAAATAAAACTTTAGATGAAATGAGAGAAGATGGAAGTTATGATGAAATATATGGAAAATGGTTTGAAGGGAAATAATTAGATTAAAAGGATGATATTATGTTTGGATATATATATACTTTATTGCCAGCTATGATAGATGGGTTGATTACAACTTTAGAAGTGTTCTTTTTTACTCTCATACTTTCTATTCCTTTGGGAATAATTGTCGCCATAGGAAGATTGTCCAAGGTAAAATTAATATCTAAGATAACTGAATTGTATATATGGGTAATGCGAGGCACTCCTTTAATGTTACAGATAGTATTTGTATTTTTCGGGTTGCCTATAGTAGGGGTAATTTTTGATAGGTTTACAGCTGTACTTATAGCTTTTATATTGAACTATGCAGCATATTTTGGTGAGATATTTAGGGGAGGCATGGAATCCATTGACAAGGGACAATATGAGGCAGCTAAAGTATTGGGGTTAACCCCCTACAAGACATTTACAAGGATAATATTACCTCAAATGTTTAAGATAGTATTACCCTCTATAGCTAATGAGGTTATAACTTTGGTTAAGGATACATCCTTAATAT
>JAAZMG010000195.1 GCA_012798935.1 Tissierellia bacterium
AATGAGCGTAGTAGATGAAAAGACTCATAAAATTCACTCAAGTTTTAACCAAACGGTAACCAATACGGGAAGGATTAGCAGTACAGAACCTAACCTGCAAAACATACCTATAAAAACAGAGGAAGGTAGAAAGATACGAAAAGCTTTTGTGCCACAGAGTAATGAATATATACTTGTAGATGGGGATTATTCCCAAATCGAATTAAGGGTTTTGGCCCATATTTCTAAAGATCCAAAGCTTATGGAGGCTTTTTATCACAATGAAGATATCCATACTAAAACTGCCTCTGAAGTATTTAACTTACCGAAAGAAGAGATTACACCTTTAATGAGAAACAGGGCTAAAGCTGTCAATTTTGGAATTGTATATGGAATAAGTGATTATGGGCTTTCTAGGGACTTAAACATATCAAGGAAAGAAGCTAAAAAATATATAGATAATTATTTAAAAAACTATAAGCTAGTAGATGAATACATGAAAGATATTGTTAAGTTAGGAAAAGAAAAAGGATATGTCGAAACTATTTTAAAAAGGAAAAGATATGTTCCAGAACTTAAATCAAGAAACTATAATGTAAGATCCTTTGGAGAGAGAATAGCCATGAATACTCCTATTCAAGGAAGTGCTGCTGATATTATAAAGGTTGCTATGGTAAAAGTTTATGAAGAGTTAAATAATAGGAACTTGAAATCCAAACTTATATTACAAGTCCATGACGAATTGCTCATTGAAACCTATAAGGGAGAAGAAGAGGAAGTTAAGAAAATCATGGTAGATATTATGGAAAACTCTATAAACTTAGATATTCCTTTAAAAGTTGATTTAAAGGTAGGAGATAATTGGCATGATACAATCTGATTTTAAAGTAATAGGTTTAACGGGAGGTATAGCTACAGGGAAGTCTACAGTTGCAAATATTATAAAAGGATATGGATACAAAGTTATTGATGCAGATAGAATAGCAAGGGATGTAGTGGAAATGGGCAAACCTGCATATAAAAAAATTGTAAAGGATTTTGGAGAGAAAATTCTCAACAAAGATAAAAGTCTCAATAGGAAAAAGCTAGGAGATATAATCTTCAAGGATAAATCATTAAGGGAAAAATTAAATAATATTGTGCATCCTTATGTATTTAAAACTATAAAAGGATTAATAATAGAATATAGTCAAAGTGAAAAATATATCTTTGTTGATGTGCCCTTATTAATTGAGGAAATAGATAAATTTAAGGAATATGGAATCTATTTTGATGAAATATGGTTAGTTTATACTGATGAAGAGGCTCAATTAAATAGATTGATTAAACGGGACATGTTAAATGAAAAGGAAGCACTTAAAAGGATTAAAGCCCAAATGCCCATAGATTTGAAAAGAGAATATGCTACAAAGATAATAGATAATCGAGGAAATATTAAAACCCTTAAAAAACAAATGGAAAAAGTAATTTATGAAATAATATAATTCTCTGGAGGGTTGGATTTGAGATGGATAAATAGCAATTTACTAAAAGGAATATTAATTATTATTATAATAACTGCGACAATTATTATTGGTACAAATTTATATTTTGCAGTTAATTATCCAATGAGTTATAGGAACTCAATAAATATATATTCTAAACAATTTAATGTAGATCCTTATTTAGTAGCAGCAATTATTAATGTGGAAAGCAGTTATGACAAAACAGCAATATCTAATAAAGAAGCAAGAGGACTTATGCAAATATCCCCTACTACTGGACAATGGGCAGCTGAGGATTTATCAATTGAAGATTTTAGTTTAGATTTACTCTTTGAACCAGAAATAAATATAATGATAGGAACATGGTATTTAAATATGCTTTCCGACGAGTTTGATCATAATATTCAGCTGATTTTAGCTGCTTATAATGGGGGAAGTGGTAATGTAAGAAAATGGTTAGAAAATGATGAATATTGTGAGGATGGGATATATTTAAAAAAAATACCATTTAAAGAAACTAGAGATTATGTTGAAAAGGTATTAAAAAATTATAAAGTATATAAAATCTTATACAGGGATGAATTTGACAGGCTATCTACTAAGGAGGAATCCTATTTTATTGTAATGATCCATAACTTTAAAAAAATAGTTAAAGGTTTATTAATATATAAATAGTTAGTTAGAGGGGGAGTATAAGTTGAAGTGTAAAAGGATACTGGTCACAATATTAATTATAGTTATCACATTGGTTACAATAGGATGTGTGAAAAAGGAAGAAGATAATATTACAGAGGTTTTTGATATGGATAAAAATAATGAAATAGAGTATGAACCAGAATATGGAGGCCAACTAGTACTACCATTGACTACCTTAGACACCTTAAACCCTTTAATTAGCGAGAACATATCTTATTACCATTTTAGTAAACTTATATTTGAAGGTTTATTTGAGTTGGATAATGATTTAAATGTAATAAATCAACTAGCTGAAGATTATACCATAAAAGAGGATGGAAGAGTTATAAATATAAAGCTAAAGGACAATGTATTATGGCATGATGGAGAAAAATTTACATCGGAAGATGTAGCTTTTACAATAAATACAATTAAATATGCACATAATGACACAAGTTATAAAAAGATGTTTAATAATATCCTTGGAAGCTTTAATTCTTCAAATATTGGTAGGATTATGGATGTTCAGATAATAAACGATCATAATATTGATATAATCTTCGACAGAAGCTTTAGTCATGAACTAGAAACTTTAACATTCCCCATTATCCCTAAGCATAAATTTGTAATGGGAAGAGAAAATAAAAACTCATATATGGCTGCTTTAGCTAAGGAAGGTTATACTCCTATTGGAACTGGACCTTATGAATTTGAAAGCTATGAAAAATATAAAACTATAAGATTAAAATCCTATGAGGGATATAGGGACGGCAAAGCTTATATAGATCAAATAATAGGCAAAATATTACAGGATGATGAATTGGTACTAACAGCTTTTGAAACCGGACAGGTTCATGTAGCTACCACCGAAGGTATAGATTGGGAAAAATACGATCAAAGTAATAGGGTTAGAATATACGAATTTATTTCTCAAGATTATGAGTTTTTAGGTTTTAACTTTTCTAAAGGAATTTTTAGTAGCGAGAATGGAAATACTTTGAGAAAAGCTATGGCCTATGGAATAGATAGACAAGCTATAATTCAGAGAGTATATTTAGGTCATGCTATTCAAATCGACTTGCCAATCCATCCTAATTCATGGTTATTATCAGAGGATGCAAATGTTTATGGATATAATCCATCTAAAGCAAGAGAAGAGATAGAAAAACTAGGTTGGAAGGATATTAATGGAGATGGTTTTTATGAAGATGAGAACGGCAAAGAAGTAATTTTAAGATTGATAACAAACTCGTATAACCCATTAAGATTAAAAGCTGCAGATATGATTGTGGAAAATTTAAGAAAAATGGGCATCAATGTTGTTAAGGACTATCCCGAAGTCATACCAGATAATATAACAGAGGAGATGATAGAATCTCAATGGGAAAATACAAATAATCAAATTTTAAAGGGAAATTATGATATTGCATTATCAGGATGGCATTTATCATGGATACCAGAGTTATCCTTTGCTTATCATTCTTCTAAAATCAAATCCAACACTAATTTTATAAGATATAAAAATGAAATTATGGATGAAGCATTAGTAGAGGCATTTAATGCATCCAATAGGGAAAATAAATTAAGAGCCTATGAAAAACTTCAGAAAATTATTACTGAAGAACTACCTTATATAAGTTTATATTTTAAAAACAATGCCTTATTAATAGATAGAAAAATAATGGGAGATATTGATCCCACTTTCTATAATCTATATAGAAATATTGGAAAATGGTATATACCTAAAGGGTTTCAACAGAAACATAATTAATAGCATTTTTATAGACAAAAAATGCATTACCATTAGATTATTTATAGGGAAGAGTACAGTATAAGCAAATAAATAATTTAAGTTTATATAAATTAACAAAAGTTCTTTTTGTTTGCTTTTAAACAGAAAGAACTTTTTCTATTTTTTTGATAAAGTTTAAAATAATATGTAATGAAAGTGAAAGTTCTTCGTATTAACATATGAAAGGGGATTTAAAAACTTTAGTATTACTTAGCTAAGTAAGGGGAAGGGGGTATTGACAAGGTGCAGCAAATTGTATTAGTAGATATTTTAGATAAAAAAGAAACTAGAAAAGATTTATGTGGAAAAGAAAAAGATTTTACTTATATTTTTGAAACCTATTATAAAAGGGTTTATAACTATATATATTACCGAGTTAACTGTCATCATACAGCAGAAGATTTGGTAAGCCAAGTATTTGAAAAGGTCATGCTAAAAATAGACACATATTCTAAAGATAAATCTCCTTTTGAAGTATGGCTGTTTGCCATAGCTAGAAATACAATAAACGATTACTTTAGAAGTTCAAAAAAACATAAATTTTTGTCTATAGATACCATTAAGGAATTAGTATCAAAGAAGAAAACTCCGGAAGATATAGTAGAAATATATGAAACTAATGATGAACTTTTAAAGGCCTTAAAGATCTTAGATATAAGGGAACAAAATATTGTAGCTCTTAAATTTGGTGCAGAGTTGAAAAATGTAGAAATTGCTGAGATGCTAAATCTTACTGAAAGTAATGTTGGAGTAATACTTTATCGTACAGTGAAAAGGTTAAAAAAAGAGTTAGAAAGAGGGGAGTAATATGAGTAAA
>JAAZMG010000196.1 GCA_012798935.1 Tissierellia bacterium
AAGTTCTTTTATTTTTTACTAATTTTATACAATCATCTATAGTCACAATACCCTGTATTTTTCTATTTTTATCTACTACAAAAACACTAGATATATCATTTGCCTCCATTTCTTTTATAGCAACTCTAACGCCATCCTTTAAAGAAACTAAAGCATTTGGACGTTTCATTATATCTTTTGCTTGAACTATTTTGGTACGGTCTATATCTTTTACAAAATCCTCTATATATTCATTGGAAGGATTATTTAATATCTCCTCTGGAGTTCCAATTTGAACTATAGAACCCTCTCTCATTACAGCTACCCTATCTCCTAATTTAAAAGCTTCGTTAATATCGTGGGTAATAAATATGATGGTTTTTTTAAGTCTGGATTGTAGATCTAGTAGCTCTAATTGCATATCCCTTCTTGTAAGGGGGTCCAAAGCACTAAATGGTTCATCCATAAGGAGTATATCTGGATCATTAGCAATGGCTCTGGCTAGCCCTACCCTTTGCTGCATTCCTCCACTAAGTTCATTTGGCATCTTGTTTTCCCAACCTTTAAGACCAACTTCTTCAATTGCCTTTAGTGCAATTCCCTGTCTTTTCCCTTTATTTATTTTTTTAATCTCCAGACCATACTCTACATTGCCTAAAACTGTTCTATGGGTAAAAAGACCAAATTGTTGAAAAACCATGGCGATCTTTTCTTGTCTAAACTTACTTAATTCATCCTTATTATAGTTAACAATATTTTCTCCATCTACTATTATCTCTCCTGATGTAGGTTCATTTAAAAGGTTTAAACATCTTACTAGAGTTGATTTTCCACTACCTGACAACCCTATTATTACAAATATCTCCCCTTCTTTTACTGAAAAAGAAGCATTATTCACTCCCACAGTTTGACCAGTTTTTTTTAGTATTTCTCCTTTTGTCCAACCACTTTTCAATTTTTCTAATGCTAGTCTTGGCCTTGAACCAAAAACTTTAGTCACATTTTTAACAGCTATCTTCTCTAACATTTTCTCACTTCCTTGTTCCCAATCTTTAGACAGACATATAGATCCGCCCTATGATTGCCATTATGTTAAATATCCTTATATTTATCGGATATCCTTTGAGTAACTCTATCGATTATTATTGCAAGAAATACTATGCTTATACCTGCATCAAATCCCATAGCAATATCGGTTCTATTTATGGCTATAAGCACGTTCTCCCCAAGTCCTTTAGCACCAATCATAGAAGATATTACTACCATAGACATAGCTGCCATCGTAGTCTGATTTATGCCAGCCATAATAGTGGGCAGTGCTTGAGGTAATTCTACCTTAGTCAAAACTTGCCAAGAAGATGACCCATAAGAATATGCAGCTTCTCTCATCTCTTTAGGTACTCTTCTAATACCTAAATTAGTCAATCTTATGCATGGTGCTGTAGAGTATATGATGGTTGCAAATACCGCCGGAACAGTTCCTAGTCCAAAAAATATCATTGCTGGTATAAGGTGTACAAAACTAGGCATAGTCTGAGCTCCATCTAATAAAGGTTTCATAAAAGCTTCGACTTTACTATTGTAAGCCATGTGTATTCCTATAGGAATTCCAATTATTATAGATATTACTACTCCTGTTAACACTATAGATAAAGTAAATATCATCTCATCCCAAAGACCTAAACCTCCAATTAAAAACATCATAAAGGCATATATAAAACCTGATTTCCAATCTATCATCTTCCATCCCATTAAAAGTACTAAAAATATAAAAATAAACCAGGGTATAAAGCTAAGCATATTTCTTATTCCAGTAACTATCCAATTAACTCCTGTTGCTAATCCATCAAAGAATCCTTGGAAATGTTTTGTTAGCCAAGATACAAATTTTTCTACATATATACCTAACTTAATATTAATAGATTCAGGAAATTTATTTATATTGCCTTTAAACTGAGTTTTTTCATGGTTCATAGTGTCCTTTACCTTATTAACTATTTCCTCAGGCACCCATTTGGTCCAAAGGTCTTCATATTCATTAAAAAACCACTTAACGGTTTTATCCATATCTACATCATTATCCTGCATATAAGCAAGTAATTCACTGTTTATTTTTGTATTTGTTTTATAATTCTTCAAAAACTCTACAACGTCCGGTGCCTTTTCCACCATATCCTTGTTTACGGCTATAGTTACTTTAACCCCTGGAAATTCTGTCCTATATCCATCATTCCATTCTACTTCATCAAAAGGCTTATCCTCTAGTAAAGTCATATCATATTTCCCCATTATCC
Organism: Tissierellia bacterium; assembly: GCA_012798935.1. GTDB lineage: Bacteria > Bacillota > Clostridia > Tissierellales > Tepidimicrobiaceae > JAAZMG01. The sequence goes on from JAAZMG010000196.1 coordinate 2,274, forward strand.
AAGTTGGATCCCAATAATATCCAACCCAAGGTTCCCCTTTTTCGTAGGCAGATACGATAGAAGTGTTAAGAGAAGTATCTGACCCAGGGTTAAAATAATCATAGGTTTCCTTTAAATTGTAGGTTTCCATTTTGGTTCGAAGTATTTCATCAGAAAACCAGTTTGGTGGGGCTCCATATATCCTTCCTTTATCTGGATTGTTTGGATCCTTAAAAACTTCCCAATACTTTGGTAAATCCTTTATAGATTTTAATTCCGGGGCTAAAGGTTCTATTCCCCGTTCCTTATCTCCTTTAATTACATATGTAGGTACATATAGCCCTTGAGCATTATCATCATAATTAATTGATAGCTCTATAATCTCTCCACTTTTTATTCCTGGCTCATATACATCCATTATATTATCAGTCCAAGATTCCATACATATATCAATATCGCCCTGTCTAAGTCCCTTTATTACAATAGGCGATGAACCTGTAATAAAATCTGTTTTATATCCATATCCATTTTCAATTATAACAGCAGCTATTTCATTATGGATTCTTATGCTATCCCAACCTGCATCTGCAAAAATTAACTTAGGCTTTTGATTTTCATCTAAATTGGCATCGCTAGCATAACTATAGCTATAGAAATTAGATTGTAATATTAACAATGTTAATACTAATAATAAAACAAACCTTACCTTTTTAGTTATTCTAATAACAAATCACTCCTTTATCCCTTCATATTTAGTTCCAATGAAATCTAACCGTTCCAGTGTCCCAGTATATTACTATCTGGCTAAAGAAAAAACAATAATAGTTTTAATTATAGCTTATCATAGATTTCATGTCAAATACTGTGCTCTTTATAATAGTGTATTTGATCATATTATTGCCCCTTATTGTTAGCTTATATATCAAAAAAATCACCTGCATAATGTATCCTGATTTTATTTCCAATAAACCAAAGCCTCCTATTTATATATAAATAGGAGGCTTGATAATTATTACTTAATGCTTTTTTCAAGTTGGATTAATCCTCGTGTAATATGTTCAAAATTTCCCTTTTATAATTAATAAATTCCTTGCTTAATAAAAATTCTTCTCCTCTTGGCTTTTGATGTTCCAGCTTGATTTCTGATGTAATTTGTCCAGGCTTACCAGTCATAATATAAATTCTATCCGATAGTAAAATTGCTTCATCTATATCATGAGTAATAAATAAAGTTGATAATTTAATCTTTTCCATAACCTTAAGATACCAGCTATGCATAGCACTTTTGGTTATAGTATCCAAAGCACTAAAAGGTTCATCTAATAGAGCAACTTCCTGGGAAAATAGATAGGTACGAAGTAACGCCGCCCTTTGCCTCATTCCACCTGATAATTGATGAGGATACTTCTTTTGAGTCCCATGAATACCAAATGTTTCAAAATACTTGCTTGCCTCAATTCTTGCTTTTTTCTTGTTTTCTCCCTTTATAATAAGGGGCAATGATACATTGTCAAGAACTGTCTTATATGGCAGTAGTAGGTCCTTTTGAAGCATATAGCTAATATGCCCAGCTTCTCCAGTAATGTCTACATTATCCAATAATACATTACCTTCATCTGGAATTAATAATCCAGATAATATATTAAACAGCGTAGTCTTACCAACACCACTGACTCCTAATAAGCATACTAATTCTCCTTCATATATCTCTAATGAAGTGTCTTTTATTATTTCCTTGTTATCATAGGATTTTGATATATTATATGCACTAAGTTTCTTCATACTGATCTTACCTCTATTTCTATTTCTAGTCTTTTAATCTACTAGTTTATTCAGGTAAATAGTCATTAGTAAAACCAAATCCT
>JAAZMG010000197.1 GCA_012798935.1 Tissierellia bacterium
ATATATAATTAGCAATTATCTTATCCACAAGGATTAATTTTTAACTTCCTCAAAAAAATGGGGAAACTCTAATTTTTTTAAAGTTTTTTAATTATTTCTTTTAAGACTAGTAAATCTCTCATATATACTTCCTTCAACTCTCGTCTATATATTACAGCAGCCGGATGGTATAGAGGGAATATTTTATATAGATTATCTTCTATATTTTTCTCCATTAGATTCCCATGAACTTCTCCTATTTTTAAATCTTCATTAAAGATACCTTTAAGAGGAGTGTTCCCTAGGGTAACTATTATTTTAGGATCTATTATATGAATTTCTTCATATAGGTAATCTCTAAAATTATCTATCTCTTTTATAGTAGGGGTTCTATTAGATAGCCTTCCTGTTTTTGGATTAAGCTTAGTAGGTCTATATTTAACTGTGTTTGTAATATATACATCTTTTCTATTAATCTCTAAAACTTGCAAAAATTCATCAAAGTGTTTTCCAGCCTGCCCTACAAAGGGCTGGCCTAGTTCTATCTCTTTTGCCCCAGGTGCTTCTCCAATTAATACAATGGGGCTAGTTAAATTCCCATGGCCTAATATTAGCTTTTCTTTTGAAAATTCCCTATTTATTTTGTCATTTAATAATTTTATATTTTTTTCTTTCACTTTATCCGCCTTTCACTTATTTCTTTATACATATTATGTATACTCTTAAAGTCTTTCCAAGCATCTTTCTTTTTACTCTCATCTCTTAAAAGAGCTGCTGGATGATATGTAGCCATTATATTGAATTTACCTTTTGTGTACCAAGTCCCTCTATTTTTAGTGATTCTAAAATTTTTATCTATAATATTTCTTGCCGCAACCGCTCCTAGACATATTATTATGTCCGGATCTATTATTTTTACCTGCCACCTTAAAAATTCTATACAGATTTTACTTTCTTCTTCCAAAGGATTCCTATTATTAGGCGGCCTACATTTTACTATATTTCCAATATATGTATCTTGTCTTTTAAATCCAATAGCTCCTATCATATTATCAAAAAGCTTGCCTGCTTTTCCTACAAAGGGTCGCCCTGTCTTATCCTCATAATATCCTGGCCCTTCCCCTACAAACATGATAGTAGCATTTTTATTTCCTTCCCCAAAAACTACATTAGTCCTTGTTTTTGATAAAGGACATCTATAGCATTTGTTTACTATAGCCTGAAGTTCTTCTAAAGTATACATTTATATTCCTCCAAGTAAAATTAAAAATACTTTTCAATTCTATTATAAATATTTTCCCAGGATAGTTTGTCTATCTTTTTTTGAATATCATTATCTATAACATACCCTTCCTTTAACCTATTAATCTGCTTCCCTATTGAGCTTCTCAATCTTTCTTCATAAGCAAATAATTCCTCTTTAGATGGAGTGTCTACATCTTCCATTTTAGGTAAATCCACATATTCAATAATTCCACTATTGTTTATCTCACCCCCTAGGAAAGATTTTAAGCCAGGTAAATCTGTTGCTACTACCATAAGTCCACTAGCTAAAGCTTCTATGGTCACAAGAGAAAGTCCTTCATAAAAAGAAGGAAGTACAAAAATATGACTTTGCCTAAACAGCCCTCCCAGCTCTTTTTGAGTCACCTCTCCCAAGAACTTAACTTTTAGTCTGCTTTCCTTCCCTGCCTCTTTAATTGCTTTTTCTTCTTCGCCTACACCTGAACCAACTATCTTAAGCTCTATTTCATCTTCATTAATCTCTAGCATATTATAAGCCTTTATAAGGCATAATACTCCCTTGGCATGGCTTAGCTTACCTGCATAAATAAGCTTAATAGCACCATCCTTTGGGAACGAAACTACACGAGGATTCTTCCCTACAGATGGCGAATAAAATATATCTTTATTATAGCCTCCTCCTATTGTTATAATTCTCTTCCTGGGTATGGAATATATATTATGAATAATTTCCTTTTGCTTGTCGTTTAGTGCTAAAACCAAGTCTATTGGTCTACACCCATCTAATACATATTGTCTATACTGGGGGCATTTTTCAAATTGTCTTATATCTGTACCATGACATACTCCTATAACTTTTATATCTGGTATCATCTTTTTTACCAATGATGTTAAAACCCAAAGATGGTGGGATATTATAATATCAGGTTTAAATTCCTTTATTCCTTTTTCTATAGCCTTTTTAAAGCCTTTTTCCCATTTAATAAACATTTCATTGTTTATTTCAGAGTATTTAGTGCTTTCATAAGGCATTATATCGCTCATACCAACAATAGGAAAAGGTATTTTTTCTGTTTTAAATAACACTGGATAAAAATATTGCTTAGGTATATTTAAATCAATATTTTCTTCTCCCTTAGACAAACCAGCTATTAAACCTTGAATATATCCCTTTTTATTCCCTTCTTTTATTAGTTCTTTTAAGTATATGCCACTTCCTGTTTTGCCTGGATATTGGGAAATAATGTGCAGTATCCTTTTCATAATTATTCTCCTTTTCCTCCGTTAAATAAATAAAACAATGAGTCAGGGGAGCATACCACAGTGACCACTGACTCATTTTTCTATTCTTCTTCGTTTATTGGTTTCATAGTTGGGAATAAGATTACATCCCTAATTGTTGGTTGGTTAGTTAATATAATAATAAGCCTATCTATTCCTATTCCTAACCCTCCTGTTGGTGGTAAGCCTACTTCTAATGCATTGACAAAATCCATATCCATCATATGGGCTTCTGCATCTCCTGCTTCCCTTTGTTTAGCTTGTTCTAGGAATCTTTCTTTTTGATCTATTGGATCATTTAGCTCGCTAAATGCATTGGCTATTTCCCAAGTGTTTATAAACGCTTCAAATCTATTGGTTAATCTTGGGTCATCAGAATTTCTTTTCGCTAAAGGTGATACCTCTACAGGGTGATGAGTAATAAAGGTAGGTTGAACTAGATACTCTTCACAGAATTCTTCAAACATTTCGCTAATTATATGGCCCCTTTTCATACCAGCTTCTATTTCTAATCCTTTTTCTTTAGCAATCTTTATTGCCTCTTCATCTGTATCTATAGTATTAAAATCTACACCAGTATATTCCTTTATTGCGTCAATCATACTAAGTCTTCTCCAAGGTGGAGTCAAATCAATTTCTTTTCCTTGATAATCGATTACTGTTCCCCCTAAGATCTTTTCTGCTACATAAGCTACCAACTCCTCTGTAAGAACCATCATATCTTCATAATCTGCATAAGCCTGATATAACTCAATATTTGTAAATTCTGGATTATGTTTATGACTCATTCCTTCATTCCTAAACATTCTTCCCATTTCATATACCTTCTCAAATCCACCAACTATAAGTCTTTTTAAGTACAATTCATTAGCAATTCTCAGATACATATCTATATCTAAAGTATTGTGATGGGTAACAAAAGGTCTAGCGTTTGCGCCACCAGCAATAGTATTTAAAATAGGGGTATCTACTTCTAAAAACTCTCTTTCATCAAGATACTCCCTTACGGCTTTAATTATTTTAGATCTTAATATAAAAGTTTCCTTTACTTCTGGATTCACTATTAAATCTACATATCTTTGCCTATATCTTAAATCTTGATCTTTTAGTCCATGAAACTTTTCAGGTAATATTTGTAATGATTTAGTTAATAGGGTTATTTCTTTCGTCCTTATAGAAACTTCTCCTGTTTTGGTTTTAAATACTTCTCCTTTAACCCCAACAATATCACCAAGATCAAGTAAATTTAAATCTTTATATGCTTCTTCTCCTATTGCATTCATTTTAACAAATAGTTGTATTCTTCCTTTGCTATCCTGTAAATCCATAAAACTAACTTTGCCGTGACCCCTTCTAGACATTATCCTTCCTGCAACAGAAACCGTTTGCTCTTCTAATTCTTCAAAATTATCTTTTATAGTAGTGCTATGATGAGTATAATTATATTTCTCTATAAAAAAAGGGCTTTTCCCTTTCTCCTCCAATTCCCTTAATTTCTCTCTCCTCATCATGAGCATTTCATTAAGATTTTCTTCCGTTCCTGACATTATATATTAATACCTCCTCTTATCTAGTAATGCTTAAAATTTGATATTTAATAAGTCCATCTGGTACATGCACTTCTACTATTTCTTTCTTTGTCTTTCCTAATAAAGCACTTCCAACTGGAGATTCATTAGAAATTTTCCCTTCATAAGGATCTGCTTCAGCAGAGCCTACTATGGTATATTCCATTTCCTCGTCATATTCAAGGTCCTTTACTATAACCTTGGAGCCTATACTTACTACATCAGTAGAGATCTCATCTTCGTCTATTAATCTAGCATTTCTTAATATGGCTTCCAACTTTGCTATTCTTTCCTCTAGTTGAGCTTGCTCATTTTTTGCTTGGTCATATTCTGAGTTTTCACTTATATCCCCAAAGGCTAAGGCTTGTTTTATCTTTTCTGCAACCTCTTTTCTTTTAATAGTTTTCAATTCATCTAATTCACTTTCAAGTTTTCTTAACCCTTCTAGTGTTAAGAACACATCCCTTTCAGCCATGTATATCTCTCCTTTTAAAATATTTGGCCTCTACCCGCCTTTTGAACAAATAAATTATATTGTATAAAATAACTGCCTATTATATGCAGAATATTATATGCAAACGAAAGGTTATTGTCAAGTACTTACAGTTTTCTTCCCTCGCTGATAATCTACAAAATCCTCAATACTATATAAGCTTCCATTGACTACTAATGCTTCTAGTTCTATAGCCTTTGATAAATAAAAATGTTCACAAATATAAGAAGAAACTAGATATCCCATCCATTCATTTTCTCTTATATTTAAATCATTAGCTTTAAACATAAAGTCTTCTATGATTAACGCTTCTTTTCTTCTATCTATAGATTTACTAAACACTTTTCCAATACTAAAATCAAATACTATAGCCTTTCTTCTTAGTTGACTCATATCAATACAAGTTTTGATCTTAAGATTAATGATTATGGAATAATTTTTCAAAATTTTGAGTATGTTTTTAGAATAAAAAACAGATAAACCTGTTTTTTCTAATATATATTTAGATATGCTCTCTATACTATTCTCATAATCACCCACTAAAGTTATAAACCTTACTTCCTTATGCAAGGATTCTATAACTTCCTTTGTTAGTTCTTCATCATCCCCTATTATCAAAATTTCCTTTTGTTTTAAATCCTCATTCAATATTTTATAAATATTATTTAATACTAAGGGTAAAAAACACACTAATACTTTTATTCCATTTAATACCTTTAATTTAGTTCTGCTTTCAATTAATTCTATATCTATCTTGTTCAGTAAATGTAAGTCCTCTATAATTAAGCTAGCCATACTTTTCTCTTTGATTTTTTCTATACCAAATATAAGGTTTTCTACCAAACCTTCCTTATCTATATTAGAACTATTTAAAATAACACCTCCAACCTTCCCTATTATCTCCCCATTGTTATTATAAATATTCTCTAAAATTTTAGGTTTTACTGCTGGAACAATTTTTTGGGGAATGAATTTTAAAAGACCTTTGCTATAATGACTATAATATTTTTCTTCTCCTACTATATAAAGAAACCCAATAGAATCCCTCCTCTATTCTATTTTGTAATGTATTATATGAATACTAGAGGGAAGGTATTACTATTTTGTTTCAATGGTATTTAGTTCTAACAAATAATTTTGTAAAACCTCTTCCATTTCATCCCTTGTGACTATAGTATTTATTCTGTTCTTTACTATATTAGAATTTCTTATGCCTTTTAAATACCATGCCATATGCTTTCTCATCTCTCTTACCCCTGTTTTTTCTCCCTTTATATTACATACCATATTTAAATGCTTTATGGCCATATTAATTCTATCTTCATAAGTAGGCTCTATATCTTCTTTTCCTTCTTTTAAGAGTTCTATCCTTTTAAATATCCAGGGGTTTCCCATAGCTCCACGGCCTATGGCAACCGCATCACATCCTGTATATTTAAGCATCTTCAAAGCATCTATTGGCTCAAATATATCCCCATTTCCTATAACAGGAATAGTTATGGATTGCTTTACCTTTTTAATAAAATCCCAGTCCGCATCTCCAGAATAAAACATATTTCTTGTTCTTCCATGAATGGTTAAAGCAGATATCCCTTCCTCTTCAGCTATTTTTGCAACTTCAAGTCCATTTATACTATCAGGATTCCAACCCATTCTAATTTTCAATGTTACTGGTTTTTTAGAAACCTTTATTATCTCTTTTAATATTCTTCGAATTAAATGTGGATTTTTAAGCAATGCAGAGCCATCCCCATTTTTTACGATTTTAGGTGCAGGGCATCCCATATTTATATCTACTATATCCACATCATCTCTAGAATTAATATGTTTTTCAACTACTTCTGCCATTATATTAGGGTCTGAGCCAAAAATTTGTAAAGCTGCAGGTCTTTCCCTCGGATCTATGCTCGTCAATTCATCTGTGTTTTTGTCCCCATAGTATAATCCTTTACTACTTACCATTTCAGAAAATACTAGTCCTGCCCCCATCTCCTTACAAATAATTCTAAAGGTTTTATCTGTAATTCCTGCCATAGGTGCTAAAAATATATTGTTTTCCAATCTTATATTGCCTATTTGCATACCTTCACCTCTACTATTTAAAATAAGTAGCCAAAAGGCTACTTATTTCTTTCATATATTATACGAAGTCCATCAAGGGTTAGCAGTTTATCGACTCTGTTAATATACTTGCTTTCACTAGCAATTGAGGATGAGAAACCTCCTGTTCCAATTACGTTTTTAACTTCTCCCTCCCGAGCCATTTCATCTATCATCTTCTCAACTATATAATCTACCAAACCAATATATCCATAAGCTACCCCTGATTGAATACTATTAACAGTATTTTTCCCTATTACAGTATCAGGCTTTGCAATTTCTACTTTAGGTAGCTTAGCTGTCCTTAAAAATAAAGCCTCACTAGATATTATAATCCCTGGTGCTATTGCTCCTCCTAGATAATCTCCCTCTTTAGAAATAGCACAAAATGTAATAGCCGTACCAAAATCAACAATTATAAGGGGTCCTCCATATTTTTCAAAACCTGCTACAGCATTTACAATCCTATCTGCTCCTACTTCCTTCGGGTTGTCGTATCTAATATTCATCCCCGTTTTAACGCCAGGTCCTACAATTATAGGTTCCCTCTTGAAATATTTTATACTCATGGCAGATAATGTATGCATAAGGGTAGGCACTACCGATGAAATAATTACATCTTCTACATTTTCCGGACAAAGGCCGTGATATTTAAATATCTGTTCGAATAATAGCCCATATTCATCTGAGGTTCTATTTTTTTCTGTAGCTATTCTCCAGTCGTATAATAGTTCTTTCCCTTCATATACTCCAAATACTATATTAGTATTACCTACATCTATAACTAATAACATTATTTCACCGTCCAGTCTATTTTACTCTGCTCTTTAATGCAGCTATTACATTAACAACTACTATTATTCCAATTATAATCTCTGGAATACCATTGGTTATACCAATACCAAATATAATTTTCCTTGACATGTCTGGATTTTGACCCAATTTTCCCACAAACTTCTCCCCATATATAAAGTATATACTAGATAAAACTCCTATTGTATTGGTCAGTGTACCTGCTGCTGTAGCCATAACCACATCCATAGCTTTGTTTCTAAACTTTTTGTGACCATAAATACCAATTCCTAAAGTTAAAAGCATTAATACTATATTTATTATTAAATCCCATATGCTGAGATTTCCTTTAATATTGGTATATATTCCATATCCTAAATAAAAAATAATAGCTCCCCAAATTAGATTCAAAATCCAAAAAGATTTTTTTTCTCCTAGACCCTTTGATAACATATAAATATAGTAGGTTACAATCCCTATGAGAACCCTAGGTAGTATAGAAATTACGGGATTTAAAAATACAAAGGATACAGGGGTTGGGTTTGTCATAGCCTGAAATACGCTAAATAGTCCAAATATTAGCCCTATAAGTCCTCCAACTATAGGTCCTTCCATTATAGCCCCAATTATTACAGGTATATGCATTATTGTTGCCCTCGTCGGACCAACAGGAATAAATCCCAACGGAGTCATACCTAACACTATGGATATACCACCTAACACACCTACAATAGTCATTCTTCTTACATTTAAAACCTTGTCTTCTCTTATCACAATCATCCCTCCGCTCTAGTTCCTTTCGGATACCAGTCTTTTTAAAATATTTAATTTTAAATCTAATATCTAAGTCCAGCTCCTTAAAGGATACTGGCAAAATATTGTACAAAACTATTATAATAATAAATCTATAATATTACAACCTTTTCCCATTTAGTAAATACAAAAATTATCCTCCAAAGAAGGTTAATAAAAGTCCTGCTGCTACTGCTGAGCCAATAGCTCCCGCTACATTAGGTCCCATAGCATGCATAAGTAAAAAGTTTCCTGGGTCTTCCTCCTGCCCCATTTTTTGAACAACCCTTGCTGACATTGGAACTGCCGATACCCCTGCCGCTCCTATTAATGGGTTTACCTTTCCTTTAGTTAGTTTACACATAATCTTACCAAACAATACTCCTCCTACTGTACCTAACGCAAATGCAATAAGTCCTAATCCAATTATCTTCAAAGTACTCCCAGATATAAAGGTTTCTGCTTTAGCAGTTGCTCCAATTGTTGTTCCTAAAAATATAGTCACTATGTTCATTAATTCATTTTGAATTGTTTGGGATAATCTTTCTACTACTCCACATTCCCGAATTAAATTACCAAACATTAATACTCCTACCAATGGTCCTGCCGAAGGTATTAATAGTGTTGAAATAACCGTAACCATTATAGGAAATATTATTTTTTCCTTTTTTGATACTGGTCTTAATTGTTTCATGACTACTTTTCTCTCTTCCTTAGTCGTTAAAGCCTTCATAATTGGTGGCTGTATTATTGGCACTAAAGCCATATAAGAATAAGCTGCTATAGCTATGGGGCCTAATAGATGAGGAGCCAATTTGCTACATAGATAAAGAGCTGCAGGGCCATTTGCTCCTCCTATAATACCTATACTTGCAGATTCGGGTCCAGTAAAGTCTAAAGCTATTGCCCCAATAAAAGTAATAAATATACCCAGTTGAGCTGCTGCTCCAAGTAAAATACTACTTGGATTAGCTATTAAAGGTCCAAAATCTGTCATAGCTCCTATGCCTAAAAATATTAAGGGTGGATATATTCCTAACTCTACTCCTTGATATAGGTAATATAATAATCCTCCAAATTCTTTAGTCTTTGAAACCAATTTTCCCGTTATAGGATCCTTTACTATTTCAACTACAGGTTCAGCCGTTAAACCTGCCAATGGAAGGTTTGCAAGTAACATCCCAAAAGCAATAGGAACTAAAAGAAGAGGTTCAAACCCTTTCTTAATAGCAAGATAAAGGAGGCCAAAGGATATTAGAAGCATTATAATTTGTCCACCGGTAATAGCTGCAAATCCTGTGCTTTGTAAAAAACCCTTTACTATTTCTATAACCATTTAATTTTCCTTCCTTTCTCCAATATTATTATTCAATAATAGCCAATCTATCTCCCGTATTTACAGAAGCATTTTTTGTAGTTCCAATACTTACAACTTTTCCATCCCTTGGAGCAAGGATTTCATTTTCCATTTTCATAGCTTCAAGTATAAACAATACTTGTCCAGACTTAACCATGTCCCCTTCTTTAACATTTATATCAAGTATAGTTCCTGGCATTGGAGCCTTTATTGTTTCTACTCCTTCTAATGCTACTTCCCTTTTTTCCGCAACTGCTTTTGGCCCGGAATTTGGTTGTACCGATTTTGGTTGAAACTTGGGTTCTACCACTTTTGATTGGGGTGCTAAATCCGTTACTTCTTCAACTTCAACTTCATATTGATTCCCGTTCACATTTATAATGAATTTTCTCATTGTCTTACCTCCTGGCAATATAATATTATAATTTCCCTGTAGTTTGCTCTCTTCTACCTACTTCTGCCCATCTAGAAGCAGTAGATGATATCCTTTTAATACTCTTTATATTCACCTCAGGAATAGATACTCCTAAACTAACTGCAAGAGCTGCAGCAATTACTGCTACTAGTTCCTCATCCTCTAAATCTTCTTTAACTATTGGCTCTTCTGTTTTTTCATTCTTTTTGCTTGCAACTATCTTTAATAGATCTACTAAATAGTAAATAATAGCCAGAACTACAAACACTGCTACCATACTAACCAAAGAAATAATTAAACTATCTACAATAGATATATCTTTACCCACCTACTTCACTCCTTTATACTGGCAAGTTACCATGTTTCTTTGCCGGATTGGACTTTCTTTTGCTATCAAGCATATCAAAGGCAGATATAAGCCTTGGTCTTGTTATACTTGGTACTATTACATCGTCTACAAATCCTCTTTGTGCTGCAATATAAGGATTTGCTACTGTATCCCTATACTCCTTAATCTTTTCACATCTTGTTTGAACTGGATTATTAGAATCTTTAATATCATTTTTAAATATAATATTAGCTGCTCCATCGGGCCCCATTACTGCAATTTCTGCATTTGGCCATGCAAATACTTGGTCAGCTCCTAAATCTTTGCTGCACATGGCTAAATAGGCTCCTCCATAAGCTTTCCTGATGATTAAAGTTACCTTCGGTACTGTAGCTTCACTATAAGCATAGAGCATCTTTGCACCATGTCTTATAATTCCACCATATTCTTGGTCTATTCCTGGTAAAAATCCAGGTACATCTACTAAATTAAGTAACGGTATATTAAAAGCATCACAGGTTCTTATAAATCTTCCTGCCTTATCCGATGCATTTATATCTAAACAACCTGCTAATACCCTTGGTTGGTTTCCTACTACTCCTATAGTTTTCCCGTTTAATCTTATATATCCTGTTATTATGTTTTGAGCATAATAGGGCTGTATTTCAAAAAATTCTCCTTCATCAGCTAATAGTTTTATTATATCTTTCATATCATAAGGTTTGTTTGGATTTACTGGCACTAATTCATTTAAACTTTCCTCTACCCTATTTATATCATCTTTACATTCATAAACTGGAGCCCCTTCTAAATTGTTAGAAGGTAGATAACCCAGTAAAGTTCTTATTCTTTCAATACATTCTTCTTCCGCGTTATCCATAAAGTGGGCTACTCCAGATATCTTGTTATGAGTATTTGCTCCCCCTAGCTCTTCTTGAGTTACATCTTCCCCAGTTACCGTTTTTATTACTTGAGGTCCTGTTATAAACATCATACTTGTTTTATCTACCATAAATACAAAATCAGTTAAAGCTGGTGAATATACAGCTCCTCCTGCACAAGGTCCCATTATTACAGATATTTGAGGTACAACTCCTGAAGCTAAAGTATTTCTATAAAATATTTTTCCATATCCTGATAGTGCATCTACTCCTTCTTGGATTCTCGCACCACCAGAATCATTTATTCCAACTATAGGTGCTCCCATTTTTACTGCCATATCCTGTACCTTACATATCTTTGCTGCATGCATCTCTCCCAAAGAACCACCTAGTACTGTAAAGTCCTGGGCATAGACAAATACTAATCTCCCATCTACCGTACCATACCCTGTTATCACTCCATCAGCAGCTGCCTTTTTGTTTTCCATTCCAAAATTTGTACATCTATGTTCTACAAAAGCACCAATTTCTATAAAACTATCTTCATCTAATAATAAATTAATCCTTTCCCTTGCTGTCA
>JAAZMG010000021.1 GCA_012798935.1 Tissierellia bacterium
AATAGATTTAAAAACAATCCTACATCTGTAACTATACCTGTAGCTTGGCTGCTTCCCCTATCACTAAGCTTAGTGACTACAGCAGCATTAATATCTACACATATCATTGGAATCCTTGCTGGGAGCATATTTCCGCTGGCAATACCGTGGAGCATAGTACCGAGAACTAGGACTATATCAGCTTTTTGCAACTGTTTGCTATAGGCCTCTTGGGCATCTATCATATCTGTAATAGTATCTGGTAGTGGACCATCATCCCTTAGGCTTCCTGCAAGGACAAAGGGAATATTATTTTTTACACATTCATACATTATACCAGAGCGAAGTATCCCAGATTTAACAGTATTTTTTATGGAGCCATATTTCATAACTTGGTTTATGGCTCTCATATGATTTCTATAACCATTGCGAGTTACATTTCCAGACTTTGCACATACCCCTAAAGAAGTACCATAAAGGTTTTTTTCTATATCATGAACAGCAACGGCATTTCCGGCTAACAAACTATCTACATAGTTTAGATCAATTAATTTTGAAAGATAATAATCACCGCCTGTATGGACTACAACAGGTCCAGCAACTATGGTTAATTTTTTATTATTACGGAATAGATCATAGGCTAAAGACTGTATGAGCATATCATTTCTTCTTTCAGAAGATACATAATTATTCATGAAGCTGAAAGGGTCATCTGCTTTATTGTTTTGGGTTTCCCTCACTATTTTTACTCCTGTGTCACCACATACTATCATATCGCCTTGTTTAATATCTCTTAATTTTCTACATGAAGCCTTATGTCCATTTACTACTATAAGAGCATCCATTCGCTGTCCTTCTACTTCTATCCACTTGTTATTATAAAATACCATAGTCTTATGGTTTGTAGTAGAATAAAAATCATCAGGTACATGTTTATCCAATTCTGCTTCTTTTAGCACTATCTCTTTATATTTTAAATCATTTAGTTTCAATTTAAACCCCTCCTTATTTTGCGCAATAAAAAAACTTCGTCCAAAAACTAGGACGAAGATAATTCGCGGTACCACCTATATTGATTAAGTGAATATAAATCCAACTTAATCCTCTCGAAGCCCATAACGTGGGCGATACGGACAAATTTATCATTCGCAGCTAAGAGGGTGGGTTCAAAAGAAGTAATCTTAGAAGAACTTTCAGTCGGTGATTCTTCCTTCCTTTTAGAATCTTTCCTTTTACTAGTCCTCTTCATAGCCTTTTATATTTCATTAATATTTATTATACAAATTATGGTTTGAATTGTCAATGATTTTTTCATTTTTTAAGTATATAAAAATTTCAATTACATATATTTGCACTAGGTATTATTGTACTAAATTGGGTATATATCATATAATAATATAAAAAGATAGGGTGATTTTATGAAAAATATTGTGGCTTTTTTTGATATAGATGGAACACTTTTTAGAAATTCCCTTATGATACAACATTTTAAAAAGTTAATTAAGTATGAAGTTATCGATCCTTCTATATGGTATAACAAAGTAAAAAATGTTTATGAGGAATGGGAAAAAAGATATGGGGATTTTGAACATTATTTAGAAACTTTAGCGGAGGTATATATAGAGGAACTTAAAGGTGTAAATAAATCTTATATTGAATTCATTGCAAGCCAAGTTATAAATGTAAATGGAGATATGGTATATAAATATTCAAGGGACAAAATTAAGTGGCATAAAGAGCAAGGTCATAAAGTGTTTTTTATATCCGGCAGCCCTGATTTTCTTGTTTCAAAGATGGCAGAGAAATATGGGGCTACAGAATATAAGGGAACAGCCTATTTAGTAGATGATGACAATAATTTCACAGGAGAAATAGTAAAAATGTGGAACTCTGAAAACAAGCAAAAAACCTTAGATGAGTTTGTTGGTAAATATGAAGTAGACCTTAAGAATAGCTATGCCTATGGAGATACTCCAGGAGATTTATCTATGTTAAGAATGGTAGGTAATCCAATTGCTATTAATCCAAACAAGGAACTATTGATAAACATAAGAAAGGATAAAAATCTTCTACAAAACACTGACATAATAATAGAAAGAAAAGATGTAATTTACAAATTAAAAGCGGATATAGAAACATTGTAACCCTTTTTTAACCTATATTTAATATAAATTTTGTAATATAGGGATATAATCAATATATAGGATTAAATACAAACTAAAGATTTGGGAGTGATTATATGAAGAAACGCTTATTGTTAACAACTATATTGTTGATCATTGTTCTAACATTTACAGCTTGTACAAAGATAAAAAAACCTGAGGATAACATTACTCCTGAGGAAGATAATACCAAAATCATAGAGCCTAAAGAAGAGGCTATAACTATAAAGGATTACTATCCTTTTAAAGAAAATACTATAATGGAGTACGAAGGAGTAGGCAATGAATTTGCAGAACAAGATACCTTTTTTGAATTTATAGAGGGTGATAGAGCTCAGCTAAAAATATTTAATCCAGGAACTGTTGTAGTGAAAATATTGGAATATAATAATGGGGAGTTAAGAGAAGTATTTAGTGAAGGTGAATTTTACCATATTGAAAATATGTTAGATACAAATGATGAAAATAGTAATGTGCTTTTAAAAGAACCATTAAAAAAAGGTACATCATGGAGTATTTCAGGTGGTCATAAAAGATCTATTACTGGGATTGATGTAGATATGGAAACCCCTTATAAAAAGTTTAAAGCTCTTGAGGTAACTACTGAATTAGAAGAAGGTAGAAAACAATATGATTATTATGTAAAAGGGATAGGTCATGTAGCATCAATTTATAAAGATGGTGATTTTGAAGTAAAAACCCTTTTAGAAGAAATAGAAAATGAACCTTATGAAATTGAAACTAAATTTTATTATCCATTATATAGTGATATAGGAACTGTATATCTAGATAGAGATATTGAATTCAGTACTAATGGAAATATTGAAAAGATATTAGAATCTAATTTTAAAAAACCTCAAACAGATAAATTAATACCTGCTATATCTGAGAATACCAAGATTAACTCAATAAAGCTAGATAGAGGCAATAGGATAGTTAGAGTAGATTTTTCCAATGAACTATTAACGGATATGAATGCAGGAAGTTCTTTGGAAATGGAAATATTAAAGAGTATAGTAAATACTCTAGGAAATTATTATGGGGTAGAAAAAGTATATATATCTACAGAAGGCACCCCATATAGTTCTGGACATTTTGCAATTAAGGAAGAGGAATACTTTACTGTAGATGAGGAAGATGTAAAGGAATTTGAAGACTAGTAAGCAAACACAAAGGAACCCTAGAGGTACCTCTAGGGTTCCTTTATGTTTTAATTAATTATTGTCGTTTTTATTGTCGTTCTTGTTGTCGTTCCTGTTGTCATTTTTGTTTTTAAAGTTGCTACCTTTATTGCCCTTCTTATTTTTGTTAGAATCTTTTTTGTTCTTATTGTTGGTCATTTTGTCCTTGGCCCTTAAAATTACAAGACCAGGAAATTCACCACCTTTCTTTGTTTTGTTTTCATGCTATTTAATACTTTTTACCACCACTTTACAAGTAGTTTCTAACCTCCTCTTTTAAATATAGTCCTTCACATATAGTATTCCTAAATTTACAAAAATTAATATAAAAATTGTGATAAAAATACAATTGTAGTAAACTATAGTTAAGGAAAAAGCAGGGGAAGTGAGAAAAATGTTTTTACAAGCTTATAGTATACCTGTAAAGGAGGTTATGACTAATACAAGTCAGTTGACTTATATTAGTCATATTTTTATTTATTGAGATTATCTATTATTAAGACTAATCCTATAAAGCCATTTAAAATGAGACTAAAAATAGTCACCCTCTCCTTTTGATCAATTTCCAAATATGTAAAAATCAACACTTGAGGTAATTATAATAATTGGCATAAGAAATGCAGCTATATTGACCATGGGGTGAAGAAAACGGAAATTAAAATACCTTTAAGGCAACATGTAGGAGGAATCAACAATCCAGGCTTTTCAAAATCAACCTGATGATTATATAAAGATTAAGGAAAGCAATGATTATTTGGAGTTAATAAAGGAAGCTGGGGTTGTGGGAGCTGGAGGGGTAGGGTTTCCAACTCATATAAAGTTAGGAACTAAGCTTAAAGATGGATATGTAGTAATAAATACAGCAGAATGCGAACCCCTATTAAACCATAATATGGAAAAGATAATAAAAGATACAAATTTAATAGTGCGTGGTCTAAAATATGTAATGGAAATAACAGAACTAGGAAAGGTTATGTAGCTATAAAACCAAAGAATAAAAAAACACTAATCAAGTTGGGAAAAGGTATAAAAGATTATAAAGATATAGAAATGAAATATTTGCCTGATATGGTAGAAGATATTACTAAATTAAATTCTAAAGATGAGGAAATGGCAGAAGGAGCTATAGAATAAATTAGTAATACTAAGATTCCTTCATTACAAAATAGTAGTAGATATGAAAATAAACTTTATTACTCCTCATAGATATGACGAAATTTCCAATGCCATTATGGATGTACAACCTATAGCTACTAAGGAAGAAGAGGACCTAGGGGAAGGTTATAGGAGCATCTATTACCAACTCCTTTTTTATTTGATTAAAAGGCAAAATGAGTTACATTTTTCAGTTGTTTTGTTTAAAACTTTATTAAATTTATTTATAGGAATAGCACCGTGCATAGAAATTGTTAATTTTATTTAAACGATAAATTATGCTATTATAATAAAGTTGTCGAAAGTTGCCGTATAATTAATATTTATTTAACTAAAGGAAGGGGAGTGTTTATGTTTAGAAAAGATTCAAAGATGGCAATTATTTTAATAATGATTCTTAGTATTACAATTATATTTACAGCTTGTACAAAACCTAAACAAGAACAAGCTGAAGATGCAAAGAAGGATGTTGAAAAGGTAGAGGATAAACCTACTACACAGCCTGATAGGCTTAGAATAGGATATTTAACTATGCCTGGAAATGTCCTTTATTTTATTGCTAATGAAAAAGGATATTTTACTGATGAAAATTTAGATGTAGAGATGTATATGTTTAAAAGTGGAAGTGAGGGAATAAGTGCTCTAATATCCGACAAAATTGATACTGGGTGTTTTGGGACTGGCGCTGAATTATCACTTCTTGCTAAGGAAGCGGAAATTTCAATATTTGGTGGTCAGATGAGCCAAGGCAGTGGAATAATAACAAAACCAGATAGGGTAGATGAGTTTAAGGATTTTAAAAACTATAAAGGAAAAACTCTTGGTTTAGTAA
>JAAZMG010000198.1 GCA_012798935.1 Tissierellia bacterium
CTAGCTCCACTTCTTGTAAGGGATATATTTGAGATAATAAAGACCATCCATAGTCAGGGAAACACCATTTTATTAGTAGAACAAAATGCTAAAAAGGCCTTAGAAGTGGCTGACTATGCCTATGTGTTGGAAACAGGAGAATTAGTTCTTGAAGGAGAAGGTAGTCAGGTATTGAAAGATGATAGAGTACAAAAAGCGTATCTAGGAGAAGCCAAATAGGTTAAATATATATTATGGAAGACGGTTCTTTGTCATGAAATTTTACATGACAGGGACCGTCTTTTTTCGGACAAGGTGACGGTTAATTTGTTCAGCGTGGGTATTTGTACCTACTTATCCAATTGTAACCATATTGTAATCTTACTGTAATACTTTTGACAAATTTGATTTGTATACTAATATTATAGAAGGATTTTACTTGGAATGGAATAAAAAAGGAGTGGTTTGATGAAAAGGTTAGCATCTTTACTATTGATAGTTGTTATAATCGCAACTATGTCCGGACCTGTACTAGCAGATAAAAAGGATAAAGGTAAAGAGTTTAATCCAAACAAGCTAATAACTAAAGATGAATTCTTCTCATCCTTTTCCTCTTTATTAGATGATTATGGATGTTCATGGAAGCCAATTGAAGGGAAGGATAAGTTGACAAGAGAAGAAATGGTATTAACCCTAGGAAAATTTCTAATCGAAGAAGGAGTAATTTCAAAAAGTACTAGTGATATACCCTTTAAGGACATAAAAAACCTAGATAAATTAGAAAAAGAAATACTAATGGGGTTATATGATAAAGGTGTTATAAAAGGCAAAACTAAAAATACCTTTAATCCAAAGAGTAAAGTGAGTTATGGGGAAGCAAAGATAGTTTTAGAAAGAATAGGAAAATTACTGGATGAAAAGTGGGATAAAGATGACAAAAACATTATTCCTTTTAAAGTAATTGATAGGGTAGAGCTTTTTCAAGGCAAGGAAGGAATAGTAGTAAAAGAAGGAAAAGATAAAATATATGTTTCTATTACAAAGGAATTTGGTACACCAGGATATTCAATGGAAGTAAATAAAATCAAGAGAATAGATGGTAGATATGAAATAGATTTATCTATACTCCCACCAGATGAGGATATTGATACTATACAAGTAATAAGATATATAACTATAGATATTGAAATAGACAAATCCTATTTGATTAAAGGATCCTATAAATTCTATATAAGAGAGAGCATAAAAGATGCTATAGATAATAATATGAAAAATGTACCGTTTAAAGTAAATAAAATAGTGGAATCCTACAATGGTAAGGAAGGAATAGTAGTAGAAGAAGAAAAAGATAAAGTATTAGTATCCATTACTAAACAATTTCCCACACCTAATTTTGCTATGGCTGTAGAAAGAATAGTTGGTAACAAAGGTCAATATGAAATTCATATAATAACGGCTCCTCCAAAGAAAAATATTCAAATACAGGTAATAAAGTATAAAACAATTTACTTAGAAATAGATAAGGATGATATTGGTAAACCTCCATATAAATTCAAACTTGTATTGTAAATTTGGTAGCAGCTCCCGGGCATACTATCCTCTAATCCCCCTTGTCCGGGATTTTCTATTGTAACTAAACTGTAACTAATTAAGAGAATAAAGATAGTATAATAAAATTATGAGGGGGGATTAGATGAGAAAGGTTATAGGGTTTCTTTTAATATTTGTAATAACTATGTCCTTAGGGATTCCTGTATTTGCGGCTATGGAAGAAAAATTGGGAAATCATTGGTCTAAAAATATGATCAATAAAGATTTTTTACTTTATTATTTTCCCTATTTAGCTAAGGAAGACTTTAAACGTTTTAATCCCAATGAACCAGCATATGAAGATGAATTTTTATTATCTTTTTCATCTTTACTAAGGGATAATGGCTATTCGAATGGCTTAATTGGATGGAAAAGGGAACTGACTAGAGCTGAAATGTCAAAGATATTAGGGAAAAAGCTAATAGAAGAAGGGCTTATCAAACCAAGTAATAAAAAATTACCTTTTACAGATATAAATAACTTACCTCAGGAAGAACAAAAGATAATAGCTGCCTTGTACCAAACAGGTATAATTAAGGGAGAGTCTAATACTATATATAATCCTAAAAGAAATGTTACCCAAGCTGAAGCTATAATAGTTTTACAGAGGTTAAAGCCTTTATTAAATAAGGTAATCAACATTCCCTTTAAACTATCCGGGGTTGTAGAGGCTTATTCAGGTAAGGAAGGGGTAAATTCAAAATCAGAAGGGGAAAAGGTATTGGTAACTATAACGAAGGAGTTTCCAACCCCTGGATATTCTATGAAAGTAGAGAAGGTTGAAAGAAATAAAGAAGAGTACAAAATTTATTTGGATATAACTCCTCCTAGTAAAGAAAGTGACCAATTACAAGTAATAGCGTACAAAACTATAACTATAGTAATAGATAGAAAAGATTTAGGAAATCCTCCATACAAATTTGTGTTGGAGGGTTTTTAATTGTCCCAAATAATATGGTATAATGTATAGATGTTATAAACAACAAAAGACAAAGGGAGAATACATATGACAAATACCCAAAAGGCAGCACAATCAGCAGCAATGATTGCTATATTTACTCTAATAAGTAAGTTTCTAGGATTCATAAGGGAAATATTAATAGCTTCCAAATATGGTTCTGGATACGAAACAGACACCTATTTTGTTGCTATGACGGCTACAGTGATTATAATGACCACTATAGGAGCTTCTTTAAATACTACCTTGATACCCATATTTACAGAAATTGAAGAAAAAAAAGGCAAAGATGGAAAGTTAAAATTTTTAAATAATATATTAAATGTGGTGTTTTTTATAACCGTAATATTAGCTCTCTTAGGTTTTTTCTTATCTCCTATAGTAATTAAAATATTAGCCAAAGGTTTTACAGGAGACCAGTTTGATTTGGCGGTAAAATTGAATAGGATAGGTTTACCTATTGTAATATTTTTAGGATTTACCTATGTGTTTTCTGGTTATTTACATAGTAGTGAAGTATTTGGACCTCCAGCTATTATGGGACTTCCTTATAATTTTGTATTTATATTTTTTTTAATACTTTGGGGAGGTAAAGGAAACATATCTGGTTTAATGTTAGCTAGTGTGGTTGCAGCTTCTACTCAATTTTTAATCCAAGTTCCAGCTATAAAATATCAGGGATATAGACATATCTTTGATGTGGACTTAGAGGATGTGTATTTGAAAAAGGCATTATTATTGGTTTTTCCCGTAGTAATAGGTTCTGCAGTGCAGCAAATAAATACAGTAGTAGATAAAACCTTAGCCTCCAGTTTAGTAGAGGGAAGTATTTCTGCATTGACTTATGCATCAAGGATAAATGATCTTATTATATCTGTATTTGTTATGGCTATAACAACAGTTGTATTTCCAATGTTATCTAGGGCTTTTTCTCAAGATAATGGTTTGCAAATTAGAAGAATAATGGGACAAGGTATAAATATTATATTAATAATAACCGTACCTGCAACTGTAGGAATACTTATATTAGCAGAACCTATGGTTAGGATATTCTTTCAAAGAGGAGCTTTTAGTGAAGTTGGTACTATCATGACATCTAAGGCTTTGGTATTTTATTCTTTAGGATTAGTAGGTTCATCTTTAAGGCTTATGTTAAATAGGATATTTTATTCTTTCCAAGATACTAAAACCCCTATGATAAATGGCGTTTTAGCTGTAGGATTAAATATAGTATTAAACCTTATACTTATAAAATATATGGCTCATTCAGGATTGGCTTTGGCTACTAGTATATCGGCTACTTTTACTACAATGTTATTATTTTTAGATTTGAGGAAAAAGATAGGACCTATTGGGTTAAGAAGATACCTAATATGTTTCGTTAAAACTATATTTGCTTCTATTATAATGGGAGTTTTAGTCTACGGTCTATTCTTTGGTTTAACGCCTAAGCTACCAGATAAGTGGATAATTGAGTTATTGATGTTATTATTATCCGTTGGAATAGGTGCATTTGTATATTTTATACTATGTTGTATTTTAAGGGTTAAAGAGATGAGAATATTGATGAGGACTTTAATTAGACGAATAAGGAGATAAGGGGAGACACGGATTCTTCACTTCCCTCAGAATAGAACTCGGACAAGTTAACCGTCCCCTTGTCCGAGTTCTTTTACCTCCACTTACCTCCACTTAGGTTCATTAAAATTATCAGGAGATTTTATTCTTTTGGCTTCTTTTTCAGATACTATATATGCAGTTACTCCCTTATGATCATAGCTTTTAACTGCTTTAATAGCTTCTTCTTTGGACATAGGATTTGAAAACACATCATCAGTGACAACCACAAACTTTTGTTCCATTTATATCTTCCTTTCATCTTTA